>DASVHX010000147.1:0-3486 GCA_036382355.1 Bacteroidales bacterium | reverse complement strand
TTCCCTTGTTTAAATTCGCCTTGATGTCGTTAAAGATGGCTATCATCTTGGTATCGTAATGGGTTTTATAAATTTCGGGGTAGTATTTATGAAGATCGAATATTATCGAAGGATTAAAATTTTGCATATTAAGGCATACTTTCCGGCTTACCGCCAGTAACTCATCAATGGCATTGTGCTCGCCTTCGATTAATTCCAACAATCTTTTGCCATGTTCACCAAAGGTGATTTGCAAAATTTTGGCAATCAGGTCCGATTTGCTTTCAACATATTGATAAAGTGTTTTCTTGGAAATGCCCAATTCCCGGCATATATCATCCATCGATAAGCTCCTTATGCCGTATTTGCTAAAAAGCCTGGCGCTTTCACGCAGGATTTTTTCCAGTTTTTCGTCCATTGTTTTTCAGGATTCTGATTTGAAATCGGCGGCAAAGATAAACAAAAGAAACAATAAACACGTAAAACGTTTCTTTTGTTTCCGAAATGTGAAATGTTTTTACAGGGTTTTGGATATTCAGATGCAAAAAATGTGATTAGGTTACATCTGGGTTTGAAAAATTAAATTTTTATAGCCAAATTCGGAAATTGAACTGCTGAATATAACCGTTGGAAGGAACAGATGCGTAAGATCCGGTTTATTTCTTTTTCAACTTAAGAGAGCGCTTAAATATACCATCGTAAATAGTAAGAAGTAACATAAGAGCAGCAACCAACATTGACACCCGCGCAATATAATCGCCGTGACGCACATAGAAAGTGAGTGTATTGTTAGTATTGATGTTTTGCCTGATTACTGCAGGTACCCAATATTCAGTAGCCTGCGACACATCGCCGCGTTGATTGATAAATGCAGAAGTCCCGGTATTGGCAGAGCGGGCAATACTTCTACGTGTTTCAATTGCCCGAAGTATTGAAAACAGGAAATGCTGCCTGTGGCCGGCGGTATTGCCCCACCAGCCATCATTGGTAATCACAAATATGGCATTAGCACCATTGCGGACAAACTCCGCAATAAATTCACCATATACAGATTCATAGCAAATTGTGGGCGCAATTTTCAAACCGTTGGAGGCCACGAAAGGAGTGCGTTCGGGATCGGTTGCCAGTGTTCCCACAGTTCCTCCGAGATCAATGGCATATTTTTCGGCAAATTTGAAGAGTTTTGGGTAAGGCATCATTTCCACTCCCGGCGTTAGCCGCGATTTGTGGTAGCGTTGCATTCTGCTGCCCGAATCGCAGAAAAGCGCAGTATTATAGGAATCGTAATACTTATCAACATCCGAAAATTTTCGTGCTGTGAGCGAAAGCGTTTCTCCGGGTTGATATAATTTCCGCGAAGATACTCCGATGACGATTGTTACATGTTTGTGCTTACTGATATATTGCTTCATTATTACGGCACTTTCTGATAAATCGATCTGATCTTCCCATACATATTCCTGTATGGCGCTTTCGGGAGCAATTATATAATCGTTGAGACTGTCGGATTTTTCGTCGGCAAGTTTCAGGATACGACCGAGAACCTCAGTTGGCGGAGCACTATACTGTTCATTATAAGGATCGATATTCGGCTGCACAACAACTACCGAAATAGGCGATTTTTTTTCGTTGTAGTTGCTGTAAATAAACAAAGAAGTGGCTAGCGGAAGAATAATCAAAATACAAGCAACGAGAAGATTCGTATATAAGGATTTCCCCAGGCTGCGATTTCTCAGCAAATCCTTTACGGCAATGAATAAAAAAATATTTACGATCAATATCCACAGCGATCCGCCGAAGGTGCCGGTATATTCATACCATTGGATCCATTTATGAAAATTTGCAAAGCCATTGCCCAGGTTAAGCCAGGGCCAGTTCAAATCCCAGTGCAGATGGATGTATTCGAATGTAAGCCAGTAAGCAATCAGAGCCAGATAGCTGAGAATGCCCGGCTTTAGAATGCGCCGCGTGATATGAAAAAGCGTAAATACAATCGTCATGAACAGGGCATTCAGGAAAATTGCAGCAATGGCTCCTTCCAGTGTAGAATTATAAATCCAGTAAGTTGTAAGGATATTCCAGATTACAAAAGCAGGGAAACTATACCAGAAGTTGCTAAAACGACTGTTTTCATTCCGGTTTTCCCAGAAATGGTTTTCGATAAGCAGGAGTGGAACAAATCCAACAAATAAAAGAGGCGCAAATCCATTAGCAGGCCAACCAAAACTGAGAATTAAGCCGGAAATAACCGAAAGAAGCAAGAGGTGATATTGTTTCATCTTTTATATTGGTATTATGAGCAGCAGGAGATTTACCCAAATTGATCGATTAAGTTTTCAGGTTTAATCCGCTTTTATTTACAATATTACTGGATCAATACAACAAACTATTATAAGGATAACGTACGACATGTACTTTTTTCACTTCTTCATATAGCAACGAACGCAAGTCGTTGATGTTTAATTTTTGTTTGGCCGAAATAAAGACCGCGGGTGTATTGGCTTTTGCCATCCATGTGTTTTTCAATTCTTCGAGCGAAAGAAGTGGATTGGTAATTGTAAGATCATATGGGTCAATTTCCACGTGCGGGAATGCGTCGATCTTGTTAAACACCATAATCACAGGCTTATCGCCAACCTTCATATCACTCAGCGTTTGCTTTACAACGTTGATCTGCTCTTCAAATCCGGGATGCGAAATATCCACAATATGAAGCAGGAGATCGGCTTCGCGTACTTCGTCCAGCGTGGACTTGAAGGATTCTACAAGGTGATGGGGTAGTTTTCTGATGAAACCAACAGTATCTGTTAACAGGAAGGGCAGGTTTTCGATTACCATCTTGCGCACGGTAGTATCAAGCGTGGCAAACAACTTATTTTCGGCAAAAACATCCGATTTGCTCAGCAGGTTCATCAAGGTAGATTTTCCTGCATTTGTATAACCAACCAAAGCAACTCGCACAAAATCCTCGCGGCTCTTGCGTTGCGTAATTTTCTGCTTATCAATAGTCTTAAGTTTATCCTTCAGATAAATAATTTTTTCGCGGATAATTCGCCTGTCGGTTTCTATCTCCTTTTCACCGGGGCCACGCATTCCCATACCGCCACGTTGCTTTGTAAGGTGGGTCCACATGCGCGTAAGACGTGGCAGCATGTATTCGTATTGTGCCAGTTCCACCTGGGTTTTTGCAGTGGTAGTGCGCGCACGGTGTGCAAAAATATCGAGGATAAGTGCGGTGCGATCCATAATCTTGCATTCAAGCGCTTTCTCAAGGTTGCGTATTTGCGAAGGGCTTAGCTCATCATCGCAAACTACTGCATCGATTTTTTCGACTTTAACATATTCGGCGATTTCCTGTAACTTGCCCGAGCCAACGAAAGTGCGGGAGTCGGGATTATCAAGTCTTTGAACAAACCGCTTAGCAGGAATAGCACCGGCAGTTTCGAGGAGGAACTCCAACTCGTTGAGGTAATCGTTAACTTGTTTTTCGGTAGCGCGGGAAGTAAT
>DASVHX010000146.1:0-5848 GCA_036382355.1 Bacteroidales bacterium | reverse complement strand
CGAACACCTTTGCCTTTATTGCCGGCCGAGGCTGATTTTTCCGGAGTATGGTCCATATGGTAAATGATTAGTTAGTCACAATAAGTTTCGAAGCTACTCTTGGTGTATGAAGTTACGTAAAATCGGATATGAGTAATATGTATATAAAAAGCCAAAACTACTGGCATATAGCATAATATCAGCAGTTTACACGAAGTGACAATATAATAAACGAGCATTAAAGGCTAAAGTACTCATAATTACAAACACCTTCCAAAGCACAAATGTTGCTGATCCGAATTATCAGTCAAAAGTAGTAGAATGCTTGCGTTTGCCAAAGAAAAGAAGCGTTTTTAAAATAAAAAAAAGAGAAGCGGTTGGCTTCTCTTTAAATAATTGAGCGAACGAGTATTTACCAGATTACTTTTTAGTAGTGTCAGCTGGTGTTGTAGTAACTGTACTGTCAACTTTGGTTGTTTTAGTTACTGTCGTGTCAGTTGAAGATGATTCAGTTTTAGTTCCGCTATTGCAAGCTGTAACAGCGAACATTCCGGCAACTGCAAGTAAAAAAATGAGTTTTTTCATGGCTTTGTATGTTTGTTGGTGGTTAATTAACGTGCAAATGTATTGATAATCACGCAGGATTGCAACACATATTATCCGGATAACATATATTTTTGCATTTATTTTTAAACTTTAAATTGTTAATAAGTTGGCAACTAAGGCTTAAAAAATGAAAATTATGGCATGAAGTTTGAATAATAAGACCGCTTTAAATTAAACCATCTATTTTAATTTTAACTTTTAATACAATCAAACAAACTTTTTAATTGATAGAAAATTCAACTTACCAGCCGGTCTGATTCATTGACCATTATTGGGGTTCTGGCATCCTGCAATAAAGATTCAACCAGAGACCTAGCTCCTATGATCAGTTTGAAGTAGTGCATAATTATGGTGAAATTTACATAAAAAGAGATGCCGAAAGGGCATCTCTTTTTTTAAGTACTTTTGCGACATGAAATGCTTTGTAATTATCAGCATTGTTTTTGTCGGGATGCTTTTCCTCATTTCGGGATGTAAAAAGGACACTTTAAAAGCAAGTATTCCCGTTATCACGCTTTGGGGGAATAACCCAGTGAATTTATGCCTTGGATATCCCTACAATGATGCTGGTGCAATTGCTCCCGATAAAGAAGATGGCGACATTACTTCTGAAATTATTCCCACTAACAATGTTAACACCTCAATATTAGGCACTTATTACATTTACCATAACGTAACAGATAAAGATGGCAATAAAGCTATACAGGTCATATGAACGGTAAATGTTATCAATTGCAAGTAAATAATTACTGTCAATACTCTCATTCTAAATATGTCCTTCAACGATAACTTCACTTCCAAGCATTATAATGCACTAGCGGCCAAACTGGCAATTGCGTTAGCATTGATTACAACTTCCCGCTTCTTGCTTTATGTTTTTAACATTGAGATGTTTCCGGCTATTACAGTTGCACATTTTCTCTGGATAATAGTTGCAGGGCTAAGGTTCGATCTTGCTGCATTGCTGATGGTAAATGGCGTATTTATCCTAATGAATATTCTGCCATTCGCCTTCAGCAGAGATAAAACCTATCAGAAAGCAGGGAATATCGTTTTCATAGTTTCAAATTCAATAGCGCTCCTGCCAAATTTTGCAGATCTCATCTATTACCGGTTTACACTTAAACGTACTACCGGAGATATTTTCGACTACCTTTTCGTGAACAACGATTTAGGTGCGCAATTTCCTCAGTTCATAAAGGATTTCTGGTACATCTTTGTACTGTATATTTTAGCTGTTGGAATTCTGATTTGGATTACCCGAAGATTTAAGCTACAGACCGACAAAAAACATGAGATAACTAAATACTCAACTGGTCTTGCCTGGACAAGTTTTTTTCTGATAGCAGCGTTCACAATGATTGGCATACGCGGAGGCTTTCAACTGAAACCTATCAGCATCATTACGGCGGGAAACTATACTCAAGCCACAAATATACCGCTGATACTGAATTCACCCTTTACCATCATTAAAACAATTAACCAGCAATCACTGCCGAAGATGCATTATTTTGCCCACGACACTGAGGCAGAAGCTCTTTACCCGGTAGTTCATCAATATACAGATAGAAAGGATTCCATGCTGGCAGTAACTGATGAAAAACCGAATGTGGTCATCATAATACTGGAAAGTTTTTCGCAGGAACATATCGGCGCTCTAAACAAGAATGACGGATCGCAAGGTTATGCCGGATTTACACCTTTCCTGGATAGCCTTATCGGGCAAAGCATGGTTTTCCATGGATTTGCCAATGGCAAGCGTTCTATCGAAGGAATACCGGCTATTCTTTCGGGACTTCCAGCGCTTATGAATCAGGATTTTATAACCTCAGTTTACGCTGGAAACCGTTTTAACAGCCTGGCAAGTTTACTGAAACAAGAAGGTTATTCAACATCATTTTATCATGGAGGAAGTAATGGCACCATGGATTTCGATGCGTTTACCCGCTCAGCAGGGTTTGCTCAATATTATGGACGAACTGAATATGCCAATGAGGCTGACTACGATGGACAATGGGGAATCTGGGACGAACCATTCCTTCAGTATTTCGCGAAAAACCTCAACAAAACCAAAGAACCTTTTCTGTCGGCTGTGTTCACTTTATCATCGCACCATCCTTATCAGGTACCAGCGGTTTATAAAGGCAAATTCCGTAAAGGGAATCTCGCAATACAGCAGAGCATCATGTATGCCGACTTTGCCTTGCGCAGGTTCTTTGCCACAGCATCCAAAATGCCATGGTTCGATAAAACACTTTTCGTGATAACGGCCGATCATACGTCAGAAGCATGGTTGCCCCGATACCGGACCCGCCCAGGCAGATATTCGGTTCCTATTATTTTTTATCGATACAACAGCCCACTCAAAGGCGCCCAGGCTATAACTGCCCAACAAACCGATATCATGCCTTCGGTTCTTGAATATTTACATTATAATAAGCCTTTTGTTGCATTTGGGCAATCAGTATTTGAAGCTCAGGCGCCACATCTGGGTGTTTCATTCCTTAACAACTCCTGGCAGGTAATTATGGATGGTTACACGCTGGAATGGGATGGAAGTAAGACAACCGGTTTTTATTACTATCTTTCGGATAGTTTGCTAAACAGGAACCTGGCTGCGGAGCATTCGCCAAAGCAAACCATGATGGAACAATATGTAAAATCGATCATTCAGCAGTATAATAGCCGGATGTCGGGCAATCATTTAACTGTAAATCCTTAATGATGCATGACACACGTAAAACAATCCGGTTTATTATAAATCCGGCTTCCGGTTCCAGCAGGAGTCGCAGCAAGGATGTTGAGCAATTAATTGAACAATATCTTGATAAAACGCTGTTCATTCCGGAAGTTGTGTTTTCGCATGCACCGGGGCAAGTCCTTGCGCTCAGTCGTGAAGCGGCAGACAAAGGGATAAATGTTGTTGTGGCAGTTGGCGGTGATGGTTCGGTGAATGAAGTGGCCAAAGGGTTAACAGGCTCTAACGTAACGCTGGGAATCATCCCGATAGGATCAGGCAATGGACTTGCCAGGCATCTGAATATCCCAATGGAAGCTGCAAGGGCTATCGAAACACTGAATACCGGCAAAACGATGCTTATTGATACTGTAAGCATCAACGATAATCAATTTGTAAGCATTGCCGGCGTTGGATTTGATGCTTTGGTTGCTGATAAGTTTGCCCAGTCGGAATCCCGCGGATTTCTTACGTATTTCAGGATAGCTACCCGCGCTTATCCTTTTTACAAGCCAAAAAAATACGTGTTGGATATTGATGGGGAAATGGTAAAACGACGCGCTCTTTTCATAAGCTTTGCAAACAGCGACCAGTTTGGATACAACACCACTATTGCGCCTGATGCGGATATTACCGATGGGCTGATGGATGTATGCATTGTACAGAAGATACCCATGTTCAAGGCTCCACTGATAGCTCACCTGCTACTAGCGAAAAAAATTGACCAAAGCAGTTACGTTGAAATTATTCAGGCAAAGCAAGTGTTTTTGCGCCGAAGAAAGAATGAAATAATCAATATTGATGGAGAGCCGGTGTTGCTTTCGCGCGATCTGTCGCTAAAAGTGAATCATCTGGCCCTTAGGGTAGCAATTCCATAAACTGATCTTTATTACATCATTCGTATACCCGATTAATAAACCGATAGCTATTATTGCATGAGCAAAAATAAAAAACCAGAAGGCATAGTTTACTCTACAAATGCTGCTTTCGAATACCACTATAATACACCGCAAGAGGCCGCTACGCTTCCTCTTCAGCAACAGCCGTTGCGGATTTCGCTCGATCGAAAACACCGCGGCGGAAAACAGGTGACACTCATTACCGGTTTTGTAGGCAGCAATGACGACCTGCAGGCACTCGGACGACAATTAAAATCGGCTTGTGGCGCAGGTGGATCGGCTAAAGATGGGGAAATAATCGTTCAAGGCGATTTCAGGGAGAAAATTTTTGAGCTGATGAAACGCACCGGATATAGCCAGATTAAAAAATCCGGCGGCTGACAGGAAAAGCAGATTAATGAATAGTTGTACCTTTAAATTTTAACGAAAAACCTCAATTTATGTTTGGTATCCTCGGCAACCTGATTAGAGATCTCATGATCAAAATGGGAACCTCTGAGCTCGAAGCAAGACATGCAAGCGACTTAGCAGATTTTATCGGCGTTCTGCTGATCGGAATTCTTTTGTATTATATCGCCAAGTTCATCATTGTTCGTGTGTTGAGAAGAATCGCAAAGCGCACAAAAAGTATATGGGACGACGTATTGCTCGAAAAGAGAGTATTTAATCGTATGGCTTTATTACTACCGGGCATTTTGGTTTACCAATTTGCCCCTGCTACGCTTTCGGAGTTCCCGGGGTTGGCTACTAGCGTTGTAAAAATCACCAACTTATATATTGTTTTTATTGTTATCCTGATTATCAATTCATTTTTTAATGCGGTATACGCCATATCTCAGGATAGTGACTTTTCGCGTCTTCATCCTATCAAGGGATACATACAGGTTGCCAAAATCATTGTTTTTGTTGTGGGTGGCCTTTTCATACTCTCATACCTTTTCAATCAAACTCCCATTTACCTGCTTGGTGGACTGGGTGCATTTTCAGCTGTAATGCTGCTGGTTTTCAAAGATCCAATCCTTGGCCTTGTTGGTGGCATACAGCTCTCGGCAAACGATATGGTTCGGCAGGGCGATTGGATTAATATGCCTAAATTCTCTGCCGATGGCACAGTACTCGAAATTTCGCTTACCACCGTAAAAGTCCAGAACTGGGATAATACAATTACCACGCTACCAACTTATTCATTAGTTTCGGATGCTTTTCAGAATTATCGCGGTATGCAGGAATCAGGTGGTCGTCGATTGAAACGATCAATCAACATTAACATGCAATCCGTAAAATTCTGCACACCCGAAATGCTTGATAAATTCCGGAAGATCAGATTGATCAGAGATTATGTAGATGCAAAAGAAATCGAACTTAATGCATATAACCTCGAAAACGGCATCGACGACGAAGTGCTCATAAATGGTAAACGGCAAACCAATCTAGGTATATTCCGGGCATATCTGCAGGCCTTCCTGCGCAATCATCCTATGGTACACCAGGAAATGACATTGCTGGTTAGGCAACTCCAGTCTGCCGATTTGGGAATCCCTATTGAAATATATGTCTTCAGCAAAACGACTGAATGGGCTGTATTTGAAGACCTGCAATCGGATATATTCGATCATATACTGGCAAT
>DASVHX010000145.1:0-9189 GCA_036382355.1 Bacteroidales bacterium | reverse complement strand
CCATATTGTATCTCAACAACAGCTGGGATTGGTCGGGAGGTTTTGCACAATATCTGAACTGGAATGGCTATGGAGCAATACCTTACCCCATGGTTAAGCCAAATACATGGGCACAGTTTATGAGTTTTTCCGGACAGTTTCTGCAATGCGATAATTGTAAAAAACAATTCCGCGATCATATACAGTTTATGCTGAACCATTCCAACCGGTACACCGGTCTGAAATTTATGGATGATCCTACCATCATGACCTGGGAAATTGGAAATGAACCCCGTGCTTTTTCTACTGACAATATTCCAGCGCTGGAGCAATGGATTCAGGAAACGGCTGCTTTGATCAGGAAAATTGATAAAAACCATTTAATTACAACCGGCACCGAAGGTCAGCACGGCTGCGAAGAATCTCTTGAGGTCTTCGAACATATCCATTCGAACAATGATATCGATTACCTTACCATGCATATCTGGCCAAAAAACTGGAGTTGGCTTGATGTAAAAAATATTTCGGGTACGTTGAAAACGAGCATAAATAACACAAACAAATACATGGAAGACCATTTTACCGTGGCAAGGCATCTTGGCAAGCCGATAGTTTTGGAAGAATTTGGTTTGCCTCGCGATTTTCATGGATATAAGCCTTCTGAGAAATCGACCTGCCGCGATAGTTATTATGCCAATGCCTTTGAGCAGGTACTAGATCATTGCAAACATAACGATGTACTTGCCGGGTGCAACTTCTGGGGATTTGCCGGTGAAGGCAGGCCAGCGCATTTATTTTGGATAAAAGGTGACGATTATCTTGGCGATCCGCCAAATGAAGAGCAGGGACTTAATTCGGTTTTCAGCACCGATTCAACCATGCCACTCATTGCAAAATACAATCATATATTGATGAAATGCTTAAAAAATGACCATCATGAAATTGATAAATAGCCTTGCGCTTTCCATAGTTTTGATATTTTTAGCCTTCAATGTGCGAGGGAACTCACAACTGCGTATGGCTGATCCCAAGGCTTCTCCTGCAACTATGAGACTATTGTCAAAAATGAAAGAGCTTTCAGCCCAGGGTATCATGATCGGGCACCAGGACGATATGGCTTATGGCATTGGCTGGAAAGCGCCAAATGGGCAGTCGGATGTGTACAAGGTATGTGCTGATTATCCGGCGGTTTTCGGTTGGGATTTGGCAGGGCTTGAAAGCGGATCAAAGTATAATATCGACTCGGTACCTTTCCGCGACATGTTAAAATATGCCAAAGATGTGCATTTGCGAGGAGGCATCAATACGTTCAGCTGGCATTGCAACAACCCGCTCACAGGAGGCAGTGCCTGGGATATCAATACTCCAGGTGTTGTTAAAAGCATTTTATCTGGAGGAATTAAACATGGTGAATTTAACCTGTGGCTTGATAATGTTGCTACATTTCTTTCAGCATTAAAAGACGAAAAAGGAGAGCCAATACCTATTATATTCAGGCCTTATCACGAGCAAACCGGTAACTGGTTTTGGTGGGGGAAAGCACATTGTACTTCTGAAGAGTTCAGGCAGCTTTGGGCATACACATTCAAATATCTTACTGAAACAAAAAATATTCATAACCTGATCTTTGCCTTCTCCACCGGAGGTTCGTTCGCAAATGTTGAAGAATATTCCGACCGGTACCCGGGTGATGAATATGTTGATATTGTGGGGTTCGATTTATATCAGGAAAAGGATCAGGCTAATAATGAATTTGCCGAAAAACTTACCGGAGAACTCAATATCCTTTTTGATTTTGCGAAAGCAAAAAATAAACTTGCTGCTTTAACAGAAATTGGAAATGAACAAATTCCATATCCGGAATGGTGGACTAAGGTTTTCTATCCTGTTGTCAAAAATTTCCAGTTATCGTATGCTTTGTTCTGGCGGAATGCGGCCGATCGACCAAATCATTACTACATGCCTTATCCAGGCCATAAAAGTGAAGGTGATTTTAGGAATTTTTATAACCTTCCCGGAACTCTTTTTCTTAAAGACATCGGGAAACAAAAGATATACAACTAATTATAAATCAACATCTGAAAAAATGGATGCCACTTTTGCAAAACGCCTTCAACAACTGGCAGAAGGAAACGAATTACTTATGACCAGGAAGAATATTAAAAATGATTCAGGAAACGGGATTTTTGAAAGGTATCAATTTCCTGTACTCACTGCTGCACACACCCCCCTATTCTGGCGTTACGACCTGAATCCGGCAACTAATCCAATGCTGTTGGAAAGGATTGGTGTGAATGCTGTTTTTAATGCCGGAGCGATCAGGTATAACAATAAATATGTCCTGATTGCCAGGGTAGAAGGTTCTGACCGGAAATCTTTTTTTGCCATTGCCGAAAGCGACAATGGAGTTGATAATTTCCGCTTCCGCGACTTCCCTGTTGCATTGCCCGAGATGTCGGATCCTGATACCAATGTTTATGACATGCGCCTTACCAGGCATGAAGATGGTTGGATTTATGGTTTCTTCTGCACCGAGCGAAAAGACACTAACGCGCCTAAAAACGATTTGAGTCTGGCTTTTGCGGCAACAGGCATCGTTCGTACTCACGATCTGGAAAACTGGGAGCGCCTCCCCGATCTGAAATCAAAAAGCCAGCAACGCAACGTAGTACTCCATCCTGAATTTGTCAACGGGAAATATGCACTATATACCCGGCCACAGGATGGTTTTATTGATGCTGGCTCCGGTGGTGGAATTGGTTGGGCTTTGATCGACGACATCACAAATGCTGAAGCAAAAGATGAAATTATAATCGACAGCCGTCACTATCATACCATTAAGGAACAGAAAAACGGTGAAGGCCCTCATCCAATGAAAACCTCCGAAGGCTGGCTTCACCTGGCCCATGGCGTACGCGGCAGCGCGGCAGGATTGCGCTATGTTCTTTATATGTACCTGACTTCGCTTGAAGATCCTACACGCATTATTGCTCAACCTGGAGGTTACTTTATGGCCCCCGAAGGTATCGAACGGGTTGGCGATGTATCTAATGTATTGTTCTCAAACGGATGGATTGCCGGTGACAACGGTGTGGTTTATATTTACTATGCTTCTTCAGACACACGTCTCCATGTTGCAGTGTCGAGCGTTGATAAACTTATCGATTATTGCCTGAATACACCACCCGATAGATTCAGGTCTGCAACTTCTGTTGAAACGTTACGTGAGCTTATAGAAAAAAATAAAAAATTTCTTGTGGGAAACGATATTTCTGCTATTTCCCTCACAGAAAAGGTTCATCAAGTCAGTCAGATTTAATTGACCTTCCGGGAGGTAATAAACATCATTTGTTAAAATAATTTTATGATAACCGAGAAACTCAGGTTGAAAGAAAAGATTGGCTATGGCTTCGGTGATATGGCTTCGTCGATGTTCTGGAAAATATTCGGTATGTACCTGCTATTTTTCTACACCGATATTTTTGGATTGCCTGCCGCCGCTGTGGGTACAATGTTTCTGATAACACGTATATGGGACACGCTGTTCGATCCTGTTGTTGGCGTACTCAGCGATAGGACCCGTTCGAAGTGGGGTAAATTCCGCCCATACCTCTTATGGTTTGCACTGCCTTTTGGCATTATGGGAACACTAATGTTCGTTTCTCCCTCATTCGGTACAACAGGCAAACTGGTTTATGCATATATAACCTATTCATTGATGATGATGGTTTATTCCATGATCAACGTGCCATATGCTTCGCTATTGGGTGTAATGTCAGCTGATGTTAAAGAGCGGAATATACTGTCATCGTTCAGAATGGTATTTGCCTTCATTGGCAGTTTTGTAGCCCTTATACTAATAGAACCGCTTGTATCTTTCTTTACAAGGACCAGTGGTAGCGTTCAAACCGGCTGGACGCTTGGTGTAATGGTAATAGCAATTTTATGTGTTCTCTTTTTCCTTGGTTGTTTCATGCTGACAAAGGAACGCATTAAGCCTATCAGCACCGAAAACGATTCGCTTAAGGATGATGTAAAGGATCTCTTTCGTAACCGTCCCTGGTGGATATTGCTGGGAGCCGGCATAGCAGCGCTCATCTTTAATTCTATCCGTGATGGAGCCGCCGTATATTATTTCAAGTATTACGTTCAGGATTTTGGAAATATTAAACTACCATTCATCAGCGCCTCACTTACACTAACAACAATTTACCTTGTGCTAGGCCAGGTTTTTAATATTGTGGGGATTGTTTTTGTAACACCATTATCCAATAAATTCGGTAAGAAAAGTATATACCTGGGTGCAATGGTACTGGCCACAATATTCAGCCTGGCGTTCTTTTTCCTGAGCAATGGCAATATTGCCTTCATACTTATACTGCAATGCCTGATCAGTATATGTGCTGGCAGCATTTTTCCCCTGCTTTGGTCGATGTACGCCGATATAGCCGATTATTCGGAATGGAAATCAGGCCGTCGTGCTACAGGATTGATCTTTTCATCCTCATCCATGTCGCAGAAATTTGGCTGGACATTAGGTGGTGCGCTTACAGGATGGCTGCTCGGCTATTATGGGTTTAAGGCTAACGTTGTTCAGTCGGTTGATGTGCAAAATGGGATACGGCTGATGCTAAGCGTGTTCCCTGCAATTGGGACAATCCTGTCAGTGATTTTCATATCTCTATACCCGCTTAACGAAACAAAAATGGACACGATCAGTAAAGAACTGAATGAAAAACGACTTTCTGCTCAACCCGAATAGCATTTTTTAAAGGATGGAAATTGCATTTCAACTTGCTAATAATGTCCATACTGAATTGGTTCAGGACATATTGCCTTTCTGGATGCAGAAGATGACCGACAATAAAAACGGCGGTTATTATGGGCAAATTGATGGTAATGACCAACTTATAGCGGATGCTCCTAAAGGCGGCATCCTGAATGCACGTATATTGTGGACATTCGCGGCGGCTTACCGCTCATTGAAAAACCCTTTGTATCTCGAGGCAGCCACCCGCGCCAGAGATTATATATTCAGGCACTTTTTCGATAACCGGTTCGGAGGAACATACTGGAGCCTTAATCATAAAGGTGAACCTCTCGATACGAAAAAGCAAATCTATTCGCAGGCATTTTTTATCTATGCGCTTTCAGAATATTTTCTCGCAACCGGCGACGAAAAGTGCAGGAAAGAAGCTATTACGCTTTTCGGTTTGATTGAAAAGTACAGCTTCGATCCACCGCTCAACGGCTACTTCGAAGCATATAGCCGCGAATGGCAACTGCTCGGCGATCTGCGACTCAGCGACAAGGATGCCAACGAGAAAAAGACTATGAACACCCATCTGCATATCCTTGAAGCTTATACAAACCTTTACAGGATATGGAAAGACGAAAACCTTGCATCTCAACTCAGGAACCTTATTGATATTTTCATTGATAAAATTATTGATCAACAGACATCGCATCTGAACCTTTTCTTTAATGAGAACTGGGAGTGCAAATCAGCTATAACATCTTATGGGCACGATATTGAATGTTCGTGGCTGCTATATGAGGCTGCCCGGGAACTGGGTGATCATAACCTGATCAGTAAAGTAAAAAACGTATGCCTCAAAATAGTTAAGGCCACAGAGGAAGGGCTTCAACCCGACGGCAGCATCATTTATGAGAAGAACAATTTAACAGGCCATACCGACTCCGACCGCCATTGGTGGCAGCAGGCCGAAGCCGTAGTTGGGTTTTACAACGCTTTTGAATTGACCGGAGATAAGAACTACCTTGAGATGGCTACTAATTGTTTTAACTATCTAAAAACCAACCTAATCGACCTGGTTAATGGCGAATGGTACTGGAGCATTAAAAGCGATGGCACTGTAAATCACAGCGACGATAAAGCCGGGTTCTGGAAATGTCCATACCACAATGGGCGTATGTGCATTGAGATTATGAAACGGGCTGATTCGCTGATGTGAGATATCTTTTTATGGAACTTTCCGAAACTTCCAGTACTTCTCATCCAATAACAAATCCATTGGATAAAAATTTAAAAGTATGAAACTATAAGCAGTTGCTTAAATCAAATGCAAATTCCCGCAGAAAAGAAAAGATAAATAGCGAAAGCAAAATTCTTAAGCTATCGCACAAGGATGATTTCCTTCCACTGATCAGGTTAATTGTTATCGCCAGATTCCTGGAGTGTATCCTGCACTGCTGGAGTTCCCGGAGACTGGCTCCTTAACTCTGAATGCCTGATCTGACCGCCCGTTTTTCCCACATACGACATCATTCCAGCTGTAATGAGGGATAATACCATTGCGGCGAAAACCAGGTTTTTGGCTGCTTTCTCCTTTTTCCAGATGCTGTAGAACGCCATCGCCGATATTACGCCCGAAGGAATCAGGAACCAAAGCGACATATATGCCATATTCTCATGATAGTCGATGATAGATTCCGAAATCCCGGGAAGTGTTTTAACTATGTCGCCGGCAGGATCTCCGGTAAGCAAAGCCAATGCTGATGAAAGTGCAGCAAGCACCAATGTGCCAAGCCCCGTTTGCTTTACAGTATCATTTTTCAGAAACATGCCGGTTCCAAGTATAAGGATGCCGAATATAGTTCCTAAAATAGGCACGTGATTTACCAAAAGGTGTGGATAGGCCCCGATCATAATTTTGCTATTGAAAGGTTGAAAATTAAATAAAAAGTATTTTATTTTTCAAATGGATTTTTTAACATAATATTTTATTGATGAATACATTTTGCACTTTGAATTGTTTTTCTTTCCCCCTTTTTGGGTTCTCGCTTGTTCAGGTTAGGTATATAACTATTTTATGGTTTTCTGATTAAACGCTGCAACTCCGCTATCCAGGAATTTTACAAAAGCATCAATATCAAGGTCGTATGCCCTGGCCGGTACCAGCAAGTTTCCGTCAGCATCCAGCATCACATAAAATGGTTGTGCATTGGCCTTGAAATGGTTGATCTGAATCTCGGTATTCTTTTTTGCCAACAACTTCACTTCGCGTCCGTCGGCATTGGTGTACCATTCTTCTTTCGGCATTTCGATAACTTTATCATCCACATAAAGGGCCACCAGGACAAAATTTTCCCTCAGCCTTTTCAGCACCTGCGGATCGCTCCACACCCGGTTTTCCATTTCGCGGCAATTGGTGCAGCCATGGCCTGTAAAGTCAACAAAAACAGGCTTGTTCAGCTCATTGGAAACTTTAAGTGCCTGGTCATAGTCGAAATAACCCTGCAGGCCATGTGGGAGTTTTAGCCGATCGGCATATTTTGGGGTTTCAGTTACGTTCACGCTTTTTGCAATACCGTCTCCGTTTCCCGGATTGTCGCGAACGATAGCATTAATATCGAAATCCTGCGTTTCTGGCGGAGGAAGCCATCCCGAAATCCCTTTGAGCGGGGCTCCCCATAGTCCGGGAATCAGGTATATTACGAATGTGAATGTAAAAATGATCAACATTAGTCTTGGAAATGATTTAACGGCAGGATAGTCACCGTCGTGCGGAAACCTGATCTTCCCTAGCAGGTAAAAGCCCATCATGGTAAAAATTACAATCCAGAAACCGAGGTATACTTCGCGATCGAGAATTCCCCAATGATAAGTCTGGTCCGGAACATTGAGGAATTTAAGTGCAAATGCAAGCTCGATAAATCCTAACACAACTTTTACGGAATTAAGCCATCCTCCGGATTTGGGCATTTTATTCAGCCATTGCGGAAAGAAAGCGAATAAAGTAAAGGGTATCGCAAATGCCAGAGAGAATCCTAACATACCGATAACAGGCTTTATCACCTGACCGCCCATTGCCTGTACTACAACTGTTCCTACAATTGGCCCGGTGCACGAGAATGAAACCAGCACCAACGTCATGGCCATGAAGATGGTCCCCATCATACCGCCTTTTTCTTCATTATGCACGCTTTTATTTATCAGCCAGCTTGGGATGGTAATTTCGAAGTAGCCGAAAAATGATGCGGCAAAAGCTACAAAAATGAGGAAGAACAATACATTGGGTATCCAGTGCGTGCTAAGCCAATTGCCGAAATCAGCACCAAAGAGCACCGAAATAACCACGCCGAAAAGCACATATATCACAATGATGGACAATCCGTAGATAACAGCCTGTATTTTTCCTTTCGATCCGCTTTTCATGAAGTACGAAACCGTCATAGGAATCATAGGGAATACGCAGGGCGTGAGAATGGCGAGCAAACCCCAGCCAAAAGCCTGTAGGAAAAACCACCATAATGTGGAATTGTTCCCATCGAAGCCTGATGATTTAGAAGTTATAACCTTTGTTTTGGCAGTAGTTTCGGGTTTGGATATTGAAGCAGTAGTTGTGGCCTTATCAACAGGTGTTGCATTAGCTTGCGTTTCTGCGGGGACAGCAGTAGTTGCGGTCGCTGTTTTTGCACCTTCCAGTTGAAAAGTATAAGGTAAGTTATCGAACAGGCACTGCTTGTCGTCGCAGCTCTGGAATTCTACAATGCCGGTTATCTTAATGGATTTATTGCTGGTGATGGTAACTTTTTGTGTGAAAATTGTCTTTTGCCCAAAGTATTTCACGTTCATCTTGAACATCGCATCGTACTCTTCTATTGGCTTGGGTTCGCTTACTTTTCCAACCAATTTATAACCAACAGGTTTGTCGAATGTAAACACAGTAGGCATAGGGCCATCCGCAGGTACATCCTGGGAATACAGATGCCATCCTTTATCCATGGTGGCGATAAATTGCAATTCTGCCTCCGTGTCGCTCATTCGGTTGGCTTTGAACGACCATTTTATAGGTTGAAGAATTTGTGCATAGGCCTGCGACATTCCGGCAGTAAGCAGTATGATCAATGCCAGAAACATACCTGTTCTGTTGATCTTAAGTATTTTCATCATTCGTGAGTTTTGTTTTCTGGAAGTGCTGATAATTAGAACGTGAGAACGGCAAAGATATTTAATTCCCATCAACTTTTGGTTCTGGATTTGAGGATGTTTCAAGCATATGGATGATCTTGGCCTCTTGTGTATGTTTTGTAATTCTGTACCGTTCATCAATTCGCTTGCCGACAATCCAAACCACTTCGCCGGCAGAAAGTAAGATCCATATTTTTTCTTTCTCCGGGATCGATAATTTGAGGTCGATAAGAAAATCGCTCACCATTTTTCTACCTTTCATGCCAAAAGGCACG
>DASVHX010000144.1:0-7276 GCA_036382355.1 Bacteroidales bacterium | reverse complement strand
GGCGCTGACGGGCAATTTACGTTGTATAGTGATGAGGGCGATAATTACAATTATGAGAAAGGAAGTTACACTGCTATAACTTTCAGTTGGAATGAACAAAAAAATACGCTGACAATCAACGACAGAAAAAATTCTTTTGCGGGGATGCTTAACCGCCAAATATTCAAAATAGTGATTGTTAGCGTTGGTAAAGAAATCGGAGAGCAAATCGTTCGCCAACCGCATAAAATGATTGCTTATACAGGCAAAAAAATAACCGTTAGTTTCTGACAGATATTTTTTAAATAACAACATACAATGAAAAGTAAAATAATCCTGGTTGCTTGTTTGATTTTGCATCAATCACTGACCGCCCAGGTTTCACAACAGAAATTCCAGCCCAGCTTCGCTTCGCTGGAAAAAGCAAATCCTGTCCCCGAGTGGTTTAAGGACGCCAAGTTTGGCATCTATTTCCATTGGGGAGTATACTCAGTTCCGGCATTTGCCAATGAATGGTATCCGCGCAACATGTTTATCAAAGGATCTAATGAAAATAAACATCACATAGCAGTTTATGGCGAAACGTCTGAATGGCCATACAATAACTTTATTACAGGTGCAAAAGATAAGCAGGGAAATTTTGTTCAGTTTGCTCCAAAACTAAAATCACAAGGAGGCAAGTTTGATCCTGAGGAATGGGCACAATTGTTTGCTGATGCAGGAGCAAGGTTTGCTGGTCCTGTAGCTGAGCATCATGATGGATTTTCGATGTGGGCAAGCAAAGTGAATCCATGGAATGCAAATGATATGGGTCCCAAACTTGACCTAGTAGGATTATTGACCGATGCTATCCGCAAAAAAAACATGAGGGTGATTCTTTCCATGCATCATGCATTCAATATCACGGGCTATTATGATGGCGTGCCCAAAACAGATGACCCAAAACTTCAAATACTTTATGCACAACAGGGAAAAGAAAAAAATGAATCCCTTTGGTTGAGCAAGCATAAAGAAATTATTGATAATTATAAACCAGATATCATTTGGCAGGATTTTAATCTGCATATAATATCCCAACCTGTTCTTCTTGGATTTTTATCTTATTATTATAATAGAGCAGCCGAATGGAAAAAAGAAGTTGTAGCCACTTATAAGGATGGATTAAATGCTGAATGCGCTGTTCTCGATTATGAACGTGGCGGACCTCCGGACATCACGGATAATTATTGGCTTACGGATGATGCCATCAGTTCTTCAAGCTGGTGTTATACTGAAGGCATTGGATATTATTCAAAGAAACAGGTGCTTCATGGCTTTCTCGACAGAGTAAGTAAGAATGGTAACTTGTTATTAAACATTTCGCCGAAAGCAGATGGAACGATACCGCAGGAACAAAAAGATATCCTGCTTTCCATGGGAACATGGCTTAAAAAATACGGCGAAGCGGTATATGCAACCCGTGCATGGGAAAAATATGGTGAAGGACCCACAAAAATGGGAGCAGCTCATGGTGTATTCCAGGCGCCGGCTGAAGGCACATCAAAAGATATTCGCTTTACAAGGTCGAAAGATAACTCGACACTTTATGCAATACTGCTTGGTTGGGAAAAAGATCAGAAAGAAATTATTCTTACATCGTTATCTAAAGACAGGATCGATTGTAAGAACCTGCAATCTGTTCAACTTATCAATGAAGCTTCCGGAAAATATTTGCCACTGACTTTCAAACAAAGCAAAGAAGGATTAACTGTTAATTTACCTGAACGTTCTTTCGAAGAAATGGCATACGTACTGAAGCTTAAGTTCAATGGTAAAATTCCATTGCTTGATAAGTACGCAGATATTAATAGTACCCCACACTATTATATTGTGCCCGGTAATAAAACTGATACAATTGTGCTTACTTCCAATCTATTGCTTGGAAAGAAAAAAAATGAAGCTGCTTTTCAATGGAAGTTAGAATCAACGGGCAAAGGTTTTTATAAAATACTTAACCGTGAAAACAATAAAGCGTTAACAAGCAGTAATAATGCATTGGCATTTTCAGATTTCTCCGGAAAGGATAACCAGTTATGGAAAATAGAAAGCTCATATTATGGCTTGTACAAAGTCTCCAGCAAACAATATCCTTCACTTATATTATCGGCGAATGGTACTACTGCAGGAGTTAGTAAAACAGGAGTTACAAATACCAAAACAACTAATTCATTTTTTACATGGCAATTGCAGGAAGTATGCGAGTTGAAAGTCCAGGCTTTCAAACCCAACGTTATTCCCGGAACCATCGAAGCTGAAGATTTCAATACCGGTTGCCCCGGGGAAGCATACTCCGACCGGGATGAAACAAATTTTGGCGGAGAATATCGCATAAATGAACCCGTAGATATTGAAAAATATGAAGGTGGTTATGATATAACCCGAACCGCTGCAGGCGAGTGGTTAACATATACTGCCACTATCAACAAAACAGGAAATTACCAGGTTACATTTTATGTCGCCTCAGTATTCGATGATGCAAAAATGCATCTCGAAATTAGTGGTACTGATCGCACCGGGATTATTGCAATTCCCAATACAGGCGGAGGTCAAACCTGGAAAGAAGTGAAAAAGACATTGAAATTAGATGCAGGTCAGCATGTGTTGAAACTTGTTATTGACAATCGTGGTGTACATATTGACAAGATGATTTTTGAAGAAGTAAAATGATGAATTTGTAATACAATTTTTAAAAATTCAAAATAAAATACTAGACCGTAGAAAATGAAACATAAAAATATTTTTGTTATAGGTGCATTTTTGCTTTTCGCCTGCAATCATTCTTCAGTAAAAGCACAACAGGCAACCAACCCGGTAATCTTTGCTGATGTGCCCGACATGTCCATTGTACGTGTAAATGAAACTTATTACATGAGCAGTACCACCATGCACATGAGCCCGGGTGTACCCATTATGAAATCGAAAGATTTAATAAACTGGAAGCTGGTGAATTATGCTTATGATACATTGGCCAGTATGGATGAACTGAATTTAACAAATGGCAAAAGCACTTATGGCAGAGGATCCTGGGCCAGTTGTATCCGGTATCATAAGAGTACGTTCTATGTTTCCACTTTTGCACAAACAACCGGTAAGACGTATATCTATTCAACAAAAAATATTGAAAAAGGTCCCTGGAAAACGGTTTCATTCAAACCCTCCTACCACGACCATACAATATTTTTTGATGATGACGGGAAAGTGTATATGATTACCGGAGCCGGCAAATTAAAAATCTTCGAGTTAAATGACGACTTATCCGATGTAAAGCCCGGAACCGAACGGGTGCTGATTGAAAATGCAAGCACTCCTTCAGGAACCGGAGGAGGCTTACCTGCCGAAGGCTCCCAGCTTTTTAAAGTGAACGGGAAATATTACCTGTTTAACATAAGTTGGCCAAGAGGTGGAATGCGAACAGTTATTATTCACCGTGCAGATAAAATTACCGGCCCGTGGGAAGGCCGGATTGCATTGCAGGATATGGGTGTGGCGCAAGGTGGTTTGATTGATATGCCCAACGGCACCTGGTATTCTTATCTCTTCCGTGATTATGGAGCAGTTGGCCGTATTCCTTATTTGGTTCCTGTTAAGTGGGAAGATGGCTGGCCGGTATTGGGTGTAAATGGCAAAGTACCCGCAACACTTGATTTAGCTGCCAACAAAAGTTTGATTCCCGGCATTGTAAACTCAGATGAATTTAGCCTTAAGAAAAGTGAGCCTGCATTGCCGTTGGTATGGCAATGGAATCACAATCCAGATAACAGCCGTTGGTCTGTTACAGAACGCAAGGGGTTTCTTCGTTTAAAAACTGGTAGAATTGACAGCTCGTTTTTACTGGCAAGAAACTCATTAACACAACGAACCATCGGCCCCGTTTGTGCCGGTATTACATCACTTGATCTATCTAATATGAAAGATGGTGATTTTGCCGGACTCGGCCTTCTACAAAAAAACTATGGGTTGGCGGGTGTAAAAATAAATGGCAACAGCAAAACAATTGTAATGATTAATGCAGGTACAGGAAAGCCTGAAGAAGTGGCGAGCATACCTCTCAATCAACAAACCATTTTCTTTAAAGCCGAATGTAATTTCACTGATAAAAAAGATACCGCTAATTTCTTTTATAGCCTCGATGGCAATAACTGGACTGCATTAGGTACCCCTTTAAAAATGGCATATACCATTCCGCAATTTATTGGATATCGTTTTGCATTATTTAATTACGCTACTAAAAATACAGGAGGCTTTGCTGATTTTGATTATTTCCATATCAGCGATAACATTACCATGCTAAAATAAAATATTTAAAAAACAATAATGAAACGATTGCTTTTGTTATCAATAATATTCGGTTGTGTTGGGGTGTGTTATGCGCAACACTCAGCCAATACTATCAGCAGCCCCAATAAAAACATTGTTGTTACCTGCGATATTGCAAAAGCTATCTACACTATTTCTTATAAAGGTGTCACCGAAAAACAACAAGAAAAATTTTTGTTCATATAAAATAAACAACATGACTAACGTATGGAAAAAAAGTGTTCTTAAAATGACTGTATGGTTGCTTGCATCAATACTTGTTACGGTTGTTCTGCATGCCCAGACTCCGAAACTAACGCTTGACTTTACAAAAGCTACAACCGCCGTCAGCCCTATGTTGTATGGGTTGATGACAGAGGAGATCAATCACTCCTATGACGGTGGCCTGTATGCAGAACTGATACGCAACCGCATTTTTAAAGACAATACCGCAAAGCCTGAAGGATGGAGCCTTGTACAGGATGATACCGTCAATACAAAAGCATCCATCAAACTAATGGCAGCCATGCAGGAAAATGTTCCTTTTGAAGAACGCAGGCATGCCATTACAGGTGCGTTGCAAACCTGTCTAAGGTTGTTGGTAGAAAAAGGGGGCAGCCGCGTTGGTATTGCTAACGATGGCTATTGGGGCATACCGGTAAAACCTGCGACAATTTACCAGGCATCTTTTTACATTAAAGGAACAGGAACCATTCAGCCGCCACGCCGTCCGGGCTCGCCTGCACCAACGCAACCATCCTCACCGGTAATTGATGATAGCACAGCAGGCCCAATTACTGTCACTATTGAAAGTAATGACGGAAAAACAGTGTATGCTTCCGGTACCATCAATCTTATAAAAAGTGCATTCTGGAAAAAATATGAACTCACATTAACCACAGCTGCCAATATAAAACCCACAACCGATGCCCGTTTTGTTATTTCAACCAATCGTGTTGGTCTTTACTATTTTAATCTAGTTTCATTATTTCCTCCCACATTTAAAAACCGGACCAATGGCAACCGGCCAGACCTGATGCAGATGATGGCGGATATGAAACCGAAATTCCTGCGTTTCCCCGGAGGTAATTTTTTAGAAGGGCCATTGATTACCGATGCTTTCCCATGGAAGCAAACACTGGGGCCATTAGAACAAAGACCCGGGCATAAAGGTTCATGGGGTTACCGCGCAACCGATGGAATGGGGCTTCTTGAATTTTTATTATGGTGCGAAGATACAGGTGCAGAACCCTTGCTGGGTGTGTATGCCGGTTATTCACTAAATGGGGATCATGTTGATGCAGGCCCATTGCTAAAGCCTTATGTGGATGATGCGTTGGATGAAAGAGAATATGTGATTGGTGATGTAAAAACATATTGGGGGGCAAGGCGTGCAGCCGATGGCCATCCTGCACCTTTCAAAATGAAATATGTAGAAATTGGAAATGAAGACTGGTTCGACAGATCCGGCAGTTACAACGGCAGGTTCACCCAGTTTAGAGAAGCAATAGAAAAGAAATACCCGCAATTAATTTGTGTTTCTACCATAGCAGATGCGCAGTATCCAAATTTAAAAGTAACATCCGGCAAAAAACCTGCAGTACTTGACGAGCACTATTACCGCAACACATGGGAAATGTGGGCGAACGCATCACAATATGATAGCTATGACCGCAAAGGCGCTAAAATTTTTGTAGGTGAATGGGCAACAAGAGAAGGTGCGCCAACCACCAATTTAATTGCTGCGCTGGGCGATGCCGCCTGGATGACGGGTATGGAACGTAACTCGGACCTCATCATCATGTCCTGCTATGCACCGCTGTTCGTTAATGTAAATACGGCAACTGCAACGGCGCCAAAAGCGTGGCAGTGGGATTCGGATTTAATAGGATACAATGCACTTAACAGTTATGGGTCGCCATCTTACTACGTACAAAAACTCTTCAGTCAATACCTTGGAAACAAGATCGTTCCAATAACAGCTGAGAACATTCCTATGCAGGACAGGCCGATGTCGAGAAGAGATAGTGCAGAAAAAACAACACCAAAACCGGTGCCTAAGCTTTTTTATTCTGCTACAAAGGATTCGAAAACAGGAATCGTGTATCTGAAACTTGTAAATACAACAGGTAATGCACAACCGGTTGAAATAAATCTGAAAGCTGTGGCGAATGTATCGGCTGATGCAACAGTAACTGTAATAAAAGGCGATAAACCTGACGATACCAACAGCATTACCGACCCGGAAAAAATCATTCCGGTTAATGCAGTTATCAACCGAATAAAGCAAAATTTTCAGCATACGCTTCAGCCTTACTCAGTTAGCATATTGCAATTACAAACAAAGTAAAGCAGGCAAGTATGAATGTCAACTATTTTAAGTTAAATAAAACTACCACTACATGAAAGTTATTATCAGATATAGTATGCTGACTGGCCTGGCGCTGATCATGATGAACCAATCGCATGCCCAAAATCCTCTCATAAGAAATATGTATTCCGCCGATCCATCTGCAAGAGTGTTTGGCGACAAGGTATATGTTTTCCCTTCGCATGATATTCTGGCTACAGAAGGCAAAGGCCGTGTAGGCTGGTTTTGCATGGAAGATTACCATGTTTTCTCTTCTGCCAATCTTACTGACTGGACAGACCATGGCGTGGTAGTTACTCAAAATAAAATACCTTGGGTAAGGCCCGACAGTTACAGTATGTGGGCACCCGATTGTATTGAACGCAATGGAAAATATTATTTTTATTTTCCTACCTCACCAAAAGATACAACCACATATGGAAGAGGATTTACAGTAGGTGTTGCAGAGGCTGACAGGCCAGAAGGCCCATACACACCCGAAGCAACTCCCATCAAAGGCGTTCATGGCATTGACCCAAATGTATTTATTGATAAGGACGGGCAGGCATATTTGTATTGGTCGGCCGGAAATATTTACGCAGCAAAGCTAAA
>DASVHX010000143.1:0-4795 GCA_036382355.1 Bacteroidales bacterium | reverse complement strand
GCCTGTATCGCCTAATTTGCGTGTGAGCATAAATTCTACCTGCGAATGCACATCCTCCATTCCTTCTTCAATCACAAATTTGCCTTCAATAATCTGATGGTAAATTGCTGAAAGTGCTATTCTTAATTGATGAAGTTCTTCAGCCGAGAGCGGACCTACTTTCTCCAGCATGATGCAATGGGCAATAGTTCCAAGAACATCAGATCCGGCAAGATATAAATCCATTTCACGATCGCGGCCCACGGTAAAGCGTTCAATCAGTTTATCGATAGCAATTCCTTTTTCCCAGAGCTTCATACATTTAATTATTTAGAGTTGAAAATAGTATTTTTTTCAACATGGCAACATACAAGTTATATAAGCTTGCCAAGTCTTTCAAGTATTTTTATATAACTCTCAATTCCTTGCCTTAGTTCGGCAAGTTCCACATACTCATTGGCCGTATGCGAACGGGCTGAATCGCCTGGTCCTATTTTAACTGATGCATATGGAATCACAGCCTGGTCGGAAGTAGTCGGAGATCCATAGCAATGAATATTCATCTCCTTCGCGACTAATACCAACGGATGGCCGGACGGGATAAACGACGAATTAAGCCGCAGCGAACGCGCTTCCACCTCACAATTAATGTTCCCGCGAATGATCTGTAATGCCTCGTTGTTCGAATAATGCTCATTGGTGCGCACATCTACCACAAAAGTGCAAACATCAGGAACTACATTGTGCTGGCTGCCTGCATTGATCTGTGTTACACTCATCTTCACGGGTCCTAATACATCCGATTTCTTATCAAAGGAAAAATTTCTGAACCATTCGATATCCGCCAGAGCCTTATAAATAGCATTCTCGCCTTCTTCGCGTGCAGCATGCCCGGGACGGCCAATGGCCTTACAGTCCAATACCATCAGCCCCTTCTCGGCAATGGCAAGTTCCATTTTGGTAGGCTCACCTATCATGGCAAGGTCAACAGGTCCTAACTTATCAATAATAGCCTCAATTCCATTACAACCCGAAATCTCCTCTTCGGCAGTTGCAGCAAAAATAAGGTTGAAGGGAAGTTCCTTTTTATGATTGAAATAAAGAAAAGTCGCCAAAAGAGATACAAGCGGCGCCCCTGCATCATTACTTCCGAGCCCATAAAGTTTTTCATCTTTTTCAAAGGGTGTAAAAGGATCGAAAGTCCATGATTGCGAAGGCTTAACAGTATCCAGATGCGAATTGAGCAACAAAGTAAAACGCCCTTCCTGGTAATCATGATGGACAGCCCATAAATTATTCAAATGGCGCTTTATCACAATTCCCTTTGATTTAAGGAAACCGGCAACCAACTCTGCTGCATTGCCTTCCTGCTTACTTAGCGATGGCGTAGCAATGAGTTGTTTTAAGAGCGCTAAAGCTTCGTTGCATAATTCTTCAATCATAATGTTAACCTTGTTCCATGGTTTAAATTCATTGCCTTTGAACTGGTAATGATCACTTCTTTCACGCCAGCTTCAAGCGCTTTAAAACTATTATCAAGTTTGGGTAGCATTCCTGCGTTAATAATTCCCTCGTGCCTGTATTTTGAATATAATTCGCGATTCATCAATGGTATAACGGATTTGCTGTCGCTTGTATCTGCCAGAACGCCCTCTTTTTCGAAGCTGTAAACCAATCGGACACTAAATTGCATCGACATTGCTGTCGCTAAGGAAGCCGCGATGGTATCAGCATTGGTGTTTAACAGGTTACCCTTACCATCATGTGTCAAAGAAGCAATCACCGGCACGAACCCTTCGCGGAGCAGCAATTCCAGCACTTTTGTATTTACATAGGAAACATCGCCCACAAGGCCATAATCTATATCACCAACCGGGCGTTGCACTGCCTTTATTAAATTTAAATCGGCACCAGTAATGCCCAATGCATTGCATTCAATACTTTGCAGGAAGGCTACTGTGTTTTTATTGATCAAACCGCCATAAACCATGGTAACAACCTGCAACATCTCCCTGTCAGTAATCCGGCGACCATCGACAATCTTAGTCTTTATCCCCAATCTGGCAGCTATCTGGGTTGCTGTTCGTCCGCCGCCATGCACAAGAATCTTGTATCTGGTTATAGCGTTAAAACGTTTCAGGAAATCTTCGAAAGAAGCAATATCCTCCAGAACGGCTCCACCAACTTTTACAATGGTCAGATTTTGCATTTCCTAAATATTATTATCGGTTATCATCTTTAAGGAATCAATTAGCTGGTCAATTTCTGTCTTCGAAATACATAGTGGCGGCAATAGCCGCATAGTATGTTTACCACTATAGCCTGTGAAAATGTGGTGGTCGAACAATAATTGTTTTCGGATTTCAGCAACTTCACATTCAAACTCCAGTCCAACCATCAATCCCTGTCCCCTGATTCCTGTTACTCCTTTTATTTCCTGTAAACGATGTTTCAGGTATTCGCCCATGTCTGCGGCATTTTCAATTAAATGTTCATCTTCAATTACATCCAGTACCGACTGCGCAGCCGCACAAGCCAGGTGATTGCCGCCAAAAGTGGTTCCCAAAAGCCCCATAGAAGGTTTAAATGATGGAGCAATCAATACACCGGCAACTGGGAATCCATTTCCCATGCCTTTAGCCACTGTAACCAGATCGGGACGGATTCCTGCGTATTGATGGGCAAAGAATTTTCCGCTTCGCCCATATCCTGATTGAATTTCATCCATTATCAAAAATGTGCCGTATTGTTTGCATGCTTCCTGTAACCCTGTCAGGAAAGCAGTATCAGGAACATGAATCCCTCCTACTCCCTGGATTCCTTCGATTATTACGGCTGAAACATCACCTTTGGAAAGGGCCTCCCGTGCAGCATGTAAATCGTTGAAAGCGATAAAGTCCACATGATGCAATGCATTGAACGGGGCAATGATGGATGGATTATCAGTTGCCGCAACAGTGCCTGAGGTTCTTCCATGAAATGCCCTTTTGAAGGCAATAATTTTATCACGTTTATTAGCGAATGAAGCCAGTTTCAATGCGTTTTCGTTGGCTTCGGCACCTGAATTGCAAAAGAAAAATGCATAATCCTCATACCCTGATAACCGTCCGAGTTTTTCAGCAACTGAATTTTGTAACGTATTGATAACAGAATTACTATAGAACCCTATTTTATGCAATTGTTCAGAAACTGACTTTACATAATGAGGATGTGTGTGCCCGATTGATATCACAGCATGTCCTCCATAGAAATCAAGATATTTAGTTCCGTTTTTATCCCATAAATAGCATCCTTTTGCTTTCACAGGTTCAATTTCATATAACGGATATACGTCGAATAAATTCATTTAACAGGTGATTTATATATTTTTAGAACAGATTCAATAGAGCCAGAGTGAATTGCCTGATATTAAAATGCAACAGCTTTTAAGTGTAAGCCAGTATCCTCATTATATCCCGACATCAGGTTCATGTTTTGAACCGCCTGACCGGAAGCGCCTTTGATAAGATTATCAATCAAGCTGATAATAAATACTTTACCATCAATTTTTTCAACAAACAATATGCACTTATTCGTATTGACAACCTGTTTCAGGTCAGGATTGACATCAGAGATGAATACGAAGGGATGATCCTTGTAATAGGTCGAATACAATTCATTTATTTCATCGATAGATAGAGAGCAGTTTGTATATACGCTAGAGAGAATGCCCCTGGTGAAGTTGCCTCTCACGGGTACCATGTTAATTTCATTTGCAAAGCCGGGCTGGAGCTTCTGCAGACACATGTTAATCTCGGCAAGATGCTGATGCCGGAAGGGTTTATAAACCGAAACATTGTTATTCCGCCAGCTAAAATGCGATGATTCGGAAAGTGACTGCCCGGCACCGGTTGAACCTGTAATGGATGTTACATGAATATCATCATTCAACAACCCGGCTTTAGCCAATGGCAATAATACCAATTCTATTGAGGTAGCAAAGCAACCGGGATTGGCAATCTTTGATGCCCGTTGAATCCGCTCACGCTGAAGTTCGGGCAGTCCGTAAACAAAACCATTGTTCTCCCGGCGGAAGTCCTGGCTCAGATCAATTATTTTAAGACTATCGGGTAGTTGAATGCTTGCGAGATAGTTTACCGATTGCCCATGTCCTTTGCAGAGAAACAACACATCAACATTTGCAGGTACAATTTTGCTGAAATACAGGTCAAGTTCTCCAAGCAGGTCATGATGAACGGCTGATACCGGTTGTCCCACATGACTTTCACTATTTACATAGCTGATTTCGGCAAAGGGATGATTGATCAGAATACGCAATAGTTCACCGGCTGTATAGCCTGCCCCGCCTTCAATAGCTATTTTAATTTTGTTCACCTGTAATATTTATAAGGGTTTTAACTCGCCCTGGTTACACCTTTAAACAGTAACAATTAATTAACGTTGCAGGATTAAAAATTATCATTAATCAGCATTTTTAGCCTGCACGGCCTGATAGATTTTAAGCTGATTCCCAAGTATTTTAGTGAACCCCTTTACATCATCACCAGTCCAACCTGTATTCATCTCACCATAGGTTCCGAAGCCCGCGTTCATCAGATCGAAATCACTTTGTATGCCCTGTATATTAAAGTGATAAGGCCGAAGCAGAATAGTAACCTCACCACTTACATTCTGCTGGGTGTCTTCCAGGAATTTCTCGATGTTCCGCATCACCGGATCCAGGTATTGTCCTTCGTGCAGCAGCATTCCGTACCAGTTGGCAAGTTGCTCCTTCCAATACTGCTGCCATTTGGTGAGTACATGCTTTTCAAGTGCA
>DASVHX010000142.1:0-2167 GCA_036382355.1 Bacteroidales bacterium | reverse complement strand
CCGGCAGAAGTCTTCTTCGTCTATATAATCACATGAACAGGTTCGAGGATAACTATTTCATTGAAAGGGTGCTTTCGGGTGATGTTTCGGCATACGCCTCCCTGGTCGACCGGCATAAGGATATGGCCTATTCTATAGCCTTTAAAGTGCTGAGAATTCAGGAAGACGCCGAAGAGGTGGCGCAAGACGCATTCCTGAAAGCCTATCAGAGCCTGGCCAATTTTAAACACGAAGCCAAGTTTTCGACATGGTTGTTTCGGATCGTTTATAATACAGCCATTTCGCGAACCCGGAAAAAACGTCCGGACTTTAGCCCGATAGATGAAAGAACAATGGGTAACCTTACTGAAGATGACATTTACGAAAACCTCGACCGAATGAGCGATGAAGAACAGCAAAAACGTATAACTGCTGCCATCGACCGTTTGCCCGAGGATGAGAGTGCAATCGTTACATTGTTTTATATGGAGGAGCACTCCATCGATGATATCAGCGAAATAACAGGCCTGACCAAATCGAATGTAAAAGTAAAACTGTTCCGTATCCGCAAAAAGCTTGCAGCCGAATTACACCGTTCTTTAGTTAGCGAAATAATTGCCTGATACGGAAAATCTTTAAAAATCTACAACTATGACAACATACGATAGTCACAACGAAGATTTCATCCGGCGGATGGTGAAGCATACAAGGCTTCAAAAACCGTCGGACGATTTTACCAGCCGGCTTATGGAAAGGGTGCTTTTAGATGCTGCGCCCGTGAAGAGCTGGATTGGCAATATTTATTGGTTCCTTATCGCCGGAGCAGCAGCAATTGCTATTCTGATGATGATTTTCCCGGCATGGACATTTTTCGACCTCGATTTTTCCACCGGTTCTGCTAGTCCCGAGCAATTTGCTGGCCTGCTCAATATGGCAACACGCATGATGAGCGGTTTTACTGCCCTCTTCAGCAGCTTTAAAAATGGATCTGTCTTTATTCTCGTTTCTGTTGCCCTTGGCCTCCTTTTTGGGATCGACCATCTCCTGAGACGATCTACACCGGATAAGCATTTTATGTTTTAATATCTGAACGCGAATCCGGTTGGCGAATTTCTAACTTAGCGAACTGAGCGAACTGAGCAAAGCGAATAATTTCTAAGTTCCACAAAGTAAAATCCCCCATTTATTAGATACTCTTCAAAAAAGTACCAGGCAAATGTTGCTTCCGGAAGCTATTCTAATTAAGGTTTCGTCCTTGCTTACAGGCATTTTTGAAAAACCTGTTGAATGCATTTCGGCAACAGCTATGGGTGGTGGATCGATAAACGAAACTTGCAGCATCTCCACCAGCGCAGGTAATTACTTTCTTAAATACAATTTTGCCGATCGTTTTCCCTATATGTTCGCCAGCGAAGCTCGTGGGCTGGAAATCCTGCGAAACAGCGGTGTTCTGGCCATTCCTGAGGTAATTGGACATGCTGAAGCAGGAAAATATGCATTCCTTTTACTGGAACTCATCAGTCCTGGATCAAAAATTCCTCATTTCTGGGATGACTTTGCGCAAGGTCTTGCCGCTCTTCATCGTGTTACAGGCGATAATTTTGGGCTCGATCATGATAATTATATGGGCTCGCTTGCACAGAGCAATAGTTACCATAGCGACTGGTATAGTTTCTATATAGAAGAACGTCTCGAAAAACAAATTAAACTTGGGAGGGATAGCGGTAAAATACCGCTTGAAACAGTACGTCATTTTGAAAGGCTCTATACGATTCTTCCCGAAATCGTTCCTGCCGGGCCTTCATCATTAATTCATGGCGACCTGTGGAGCGGAAATTTTATAACCAACCATGCCGGAAAAGCCTGCCTTATAGACCCGGCAGTACACTATGGCCACCGCGAATCGGACATCGCCATGACTAAACTTTTCGGCGGTTTTCCAACTGAATTTTATGATGCATACAATCGCGCTTTCCCGCTTTTCAATGGTTGGGAAAACCGGGTAGATTTGTTAAATCTCTACCCGTTGCTCATACACGTTAACCTTTTCGGCGGTGGCTACCTCGGACAGGTTATGAGGATCGTACAACGATTCTGAACAGCCGTTCTGGCTCGGATACTTGTAACATTGACGTATTTATGTATTTGCCAAATAATCAACTATTTAGTGCATGCATTTATTGCCAAG
>DASVHX010000141.1:0-5542 GCA_036382355.1 Bacteroidales bacterium | reverse complement strand
AGCTAAATCCGGAGTTTCGGTCGGATCGAAACTGATGGTAATCGCCTGGTAGTCTTTTCCGAGCACCATGTCGGGCGTTTTGTCCATTACTTCGGCCATTCCGTTCATCAGCGGACTGCAGATACCCGGGCAACGGAAGTAAACAAAGGAAAGTACCGTAGGTTTATTGATGAGGCCTTTCAGGTTTACCTGCTTGTTGTCCTGGTCGGTAAAAACCAGGTCGGCAGGCAGGTAGTTATCAAGGTGTTCAACAATACCAATCTCGGGCTCTTTAACAGTGGCTGTTTGTGAAGATAGCGGCGAAAATGATGCGCCCGTGATCATGAAAAGGCACTGTAGCAGAATGAATTTCGAATTTGTTTTCATTGACGAATAAGCTTACTTCAAACGTAATTAAAATTCAGAATTGAAATATGTTGATTCACGAATTAGTGAATATGATGGTATAAACTTTCTTCCAGGTATGGATGATTTTTAGGCACCAGACCGGCTTTGGAAAGCGCTTTGCCGAAAACAAGTGCGAATAAGCCGGCAAATCCGGTAAATGCGCCAATCTCGATAATCCCAAATTTGGGAGAAATCGTAATCGTCGGCATAATCTGATCGTATAGATCTATCCATTGCCCGGCGATCAGCACCAGACATATGATTTTCACCACGGTTTTATTTTTATCCATTTTCTGCGAAAGTAAAACCATAAAAGGAATAAACCAGTTTATAGCAATATTGACATAAAAAAGTGTCTTCCATCCATTGTTCCAACGTTCGGCATAGTAAATGGTTTCATCCGGAATATTTCCAAACCATATCAGCATAAATTGCGAGAAGAACATATATCCCCATACAATGGAAAGCATAAAGAGGTAACGCGAAAAATCGAGCAGATGACTTTCATTCAGCTCTTTAAAATAGCCTTTTTCATTCAACAGGATAATAATAAATACAATTATAGCTGTGCCATGATAGAATGCCGCTATAAAATTCTTAACCGAAAAGATTGAACTTACCCAATGTGCTTCGATGGACATGATCCAGTCGAATGAAGCCATGGAAAATGTAATGGCCAGGATGAAAATAAAGATTTTGGAATTCAATTCATTTTTCTCCATATAAGTGATACCGCCAAACTGATCTTCCTGGAGCGAAACTTTGCGGATAAGACGGGTCATCAAAGTCCAGGCGGCAAAGAAAACAATCATCCTGATAAGGAAGAAAGGAATATTCAGATAAGGCGATTTGTGCGCGAGAAGTGCATCGTTGGCAACAGCTTCGGGGTGCGACCATTCGTAAAGGTTATGTATGCCGAAATATAGCAGCAGCATGGCAATACCGGCAAATGGAATATAAGCGCTCATGGCCTCTGGCACCCGCCTGAACATGGCCGACCAGCCCGATTGCGTAATGTATTGCAGCGCCAGAAAAAAACTGGCACCAATAGCCAGCGACAGGAAATAAAAATTGTTCAACAGCAGGTTGGCCCAGGCACGGTCGGCTGAAGCGTAGAAACCGTAAGCCATCGCCAACATTCCTGCAACTATACACCCTATGGCAATATAAGTATAGCGTGGTGTAAGTTTAAATCGATTATCCATTTCAGCGGATTTTATTTGTTAACCTTCTTTTGTAATACATTCTGAACATAATTTACAATCTGCCACCTGTCATTTGGCCTGATCTGTGGCCCATGTGCGCCCATTACATTATAACCGACGGTTATTACATGGTATATTTCACCCGAAGGCACAGTCATCATCTTAGCAGATAATAATGAAGCGGGAGGTACGGCAAATTTTCCGCTGGTAAAGAGATGACCTTTGCCATCGCCTGAAGTACCATGGCAGCCGATGCAAAATGTAGTATAGAGATCCTTCCCTGCAGCAAGGTCCATTAATGAATCCTTTAACGGATTTATGAGTTCCATCCCGGCTTGCTTACGGCCTGCTTCGGTAGCCGGATACTGGTAAGGGATCATTTCGCGGGATATAGTGCCTTTAACAGGCATCTGTTCTGTTTTGCCATCAGGGTAATTGGGATTTGGTGAATAGGTTTCGTATGCCATTGAATGCGCCATATCAGGGAAATACTCATATCCCTTGTCGTTACGTGTGCGATCGCAGGAAGCCAACGACATGCCGGCCACCACTGTTCCGGCCAATAGTACAAACCGCCAATGGAGGTAATTTGTGCTGAGGCAATACTTTTCTATTCTGTTTCTGGATAACATCATCGCTAAAAATTATTTTTCTTCGTTCTCAAGAATTTCAGAAGCGCCACTCTCTTTCAATAATGAATTGAAAGCTGCCGCATCCATTGAAAGATTGTTTTTGTCGAATACAATGACAAACTTATCGTCGGTAGAGCGTAAATCAGGCATAGTATATTTTTTCCCGGGATATATGCCCGACCTGGCTGAAAAAGCGAACAGACTGAGGATAGTTACCGTAAAAATGGTTAAGACGATTGTGATGATCATAAACGAAGGGAATGCATTGGTAGGCTTGCCGCCATAGTTTATCGGCCAATCGATTACCGAAGTATAATAAAGAAATGATAATACCGAGACTGCCCCAAAGACGCCAAAAAGGAAAGCGATAAAGGCAAATCTCGTTTTCTTACCCATAGCTTCAATAGCTTCATGCACCGGGTAAGGCATAAATATTTCGTTGATCTCTATATTTTTTGCTTTCACATTATGAATGGCTTTCATCAACGTGTCTTCGTCGTCGAAAATTCCTATGATTTGTGTTTTGCTCATAACCTTAAATATTTTTATGTTTTTTAGGTTCTTTGCCTAAATGCAGCACACTCTTAACTTCACTCATGGCAATCATCGGAACATAACGGAAAAACAGGAGCAAACCTGTGCAGAAAATACCAAGTGTACCTACATAGATACCAATTTCTACCCAGGTTGGCGAATAAGTAGTCCAGCTCGAAGGCAGATAATCTTTAGAAAGAGATGTAACGATGATATTAAACCGTTCGAACCACATACCAATGTTAATGATGACGGAAATGATGAAAACGATGGTAAGGTTTTTACGTATTTTTTTCGACCAAAGCAACTGGGGAATAAAGGCATTACATATAACCATCGCCCAAAACTGGAAAGTATAATCACCTGTTATCCGGTTGTGGAAAAATGTGAACATTTCATATTGATTTCCGCTGTACCAGGAAAGGAAAATTTCAGTACTATAAGCTGTTCCCATAATCAGGGAAATGAAGATCAGAATTTTTGAAATGGCATTCAAGTGCGAATCGGTAATGTAATCTTCAAATTTATATAACTTTCGAATGATGATCATCAACGTCATTACCATTGCAAAACCCGAAAATATAGCACCTACCACAAAGTATGGAGGAAACAGGGTTGTATGCCAACCGGGAATTACCGAACTGGCAAAGTCGGTAGATACAATTGAGTGAACCGAAACAACCAATACGGCTGCAATGCCACCCAAAATGTAACTAAGCGATTCGTAACGCAGCCATTCCTGGGAAGTTCCTCTCCAGCCAAAAGCGAAAAAGCCATAGATTGCTTTCTTCAATTTAGAAGTGGCGCGGTCGCGGATAGAAGCAAAATCGGGCACCATTCCAAAATACCAGAATGAAGCCGAAATGAGCAAATAAGCAGAGATAGCGATAAAGTCCCAGAAAAGTGGAGAGTTAAAGTTTACCCATAACGATCCGCGGGTATTAGGATAAGGAAAAATGAAGAATGCAAGCCATACCCGGCCCATGTGAATGGCTGGAAAAATAGCAGCACAAGCTACTGCGATAACAGTCATTGCTTCGGCAGCCCGGTTAATGGATGTTCTCCATTTCTGCCTCAGTATTAACAAGAATATCGAAAAAGCTGTTCCTGCATGTCCGATCCCGATCCACCACACAAAATTGATGATTTCCCATCCCCAGGCTACGGAGTTGTTTACGGCCCAGGTGCCAATTCCCTCTGTCACCGTAACATACATGGCTACGAATCCAAACAGGGCCGCTGAAGCACTGAAGGCAAAAGCAAACTTCCACCATAACGGGGTTTTTCGGTCGATTGGTGCAATAATATCGCTGGTGATCTGGCTGTAATTCTTATCACCTAATATCAGCGCCCCTCTTACTTCAGTTTTATACATACCGAATGAATGATATTGTTTGTGTTATTATCTTTTAACTGACTAAATTCCTTTATTTTAATGGTAATGATTGATGTTAGTACACGTCAATTTTATTTAAACATTTTCAGCATTCGTTACTTTTGTCAGGTATCCGACACTTGGTAAGGTGTGAATTTCTTCCAGGAGATGATAGTTGCGCTTATTCTGGAATTGTCTGGCTACCCTGCTTTCGGGGTCATTCAGGTCGCCGAAAATAATGGCGCCTGATGGGCAGGCCTGGGCGCAGGCAGGTGTGATATCACCATCGCGTAATGGCCTGTTCTCTAATTTAGCCTGCAGTTTATTTTCCTGAATACGTTGCACACAGAACGAACATTTCTCCACCACACCACGCTCACGCACCGTTACGTCAGGATTCAGCACCATCCGGCCAAGGTCGGAGTTCATGTTGTAATCAAATTTCTCATTTTTCGCATACCTGAACCAATTGAAACGGCGAACTTTATAGGGGCAGTTGTTCATGCAGTATTTCGTTCCTATACAGCGGTTGTAAGCCATCTGGTTAAGCCCTTCGTTGCTGTGATTGGTCGCTGAAACCGGGCAGACATTTTCGCAAGGGGCGTTATCACATTGCTGGCACATGACAGGCTGATGAAAAACTGCCGGGTTCTCAATTTCGTCCGAGTAATAGCGGTCGATCCGTATCCATTGCATGATGCGGGTCTTCATCACCTCTTCTTTTCCAATAACAGCAATATTGTTCTCGGCCTGGCAGGCAATAACGCAGGAACTGCAACCCGTGCAGGCATTCAGATCGATGGCCATGGCCCAATGGTGACCGACAAATGGAAATTCAGGATAAAGCGTTTGATGTTCTTTTTCGAACTTCGCGTGTAATTCGTTACCGGCAGCAGGATCTTTGCGGTATTTGCCAAGGGTGGTTTCTCTTACTATAGCACGCCCTTCCATCGAATGATGTGTCTGTGTAAGAGCGAGTTTGTGTAATTGTCCTGTTTTGACCATTTTTAACCCATTTGCTTCAAATTGAACTGTTCCATTCTGAAGCATAGCAAATGGATAAGCGTTCCGGCCAATTCCATTGGCTACTTTACCTGTATTCGATCGTCCATATCCAACGGCTATAGACAAAGTTCCATAAGCTTGCCCGGGTTGCAGTAAAACGGGTATTGAGAAGGCATCGCCAATTTTAATAACATCTCCATTTTTCAATGATTGTTCTGCTGCCAGTTTTGGTGATATAGCTGCAAAATTGTCCCAGCATACCTTGGAAATTGGATCCGGCAACTCCTGCAGCCATGGGTTGTTGCCTTGTCTGCCACTGCCTAATGCAATTGATTCATATAGCGAAATTTCTATGCCATCGGCAACTTTGTAAGCGCCAAGATTTGCAAGTGCGGCAGGTATTA
>DASVHX010000140.1:0-2552 GCA_036382355.1 Bacteroidales bacterium | reverse complement strand
ATTTAAAAAGCATTGGAAGAATTATTATAAGAACCCCAATACGGAACATGAAAAACAAAAAATCAATAGCTTTGTCTTGCCCAGCGAAGCGATGGTAAAACGTTAAACCATTGCAAAGAAAAAACGGATGGAGTATCGAACCCCATCCCGTTTTTGCCCAACAAAGCTCAAGCTTAACATTACCCATTATTATACAGCAGAAAGTAAAATGACAAAAAAGTTAACACAGTATTAACCACAAATTCTGTAAACAAATTTCAGGACGAGTCAATCACCATGAATGTCATCGAATGATTTATAAAAAATTCCAATTTTGAATAATAACTTACTTTTTTGCGAAAATAGTTTTCTATGCCAGTAATCCTATCTAAAAAACAACTCTGGTTCCCTGATGTGGATGAAGCTGATGAATCAGGATTAATTGCCATTGGCGGCGACCTAAGTGTTGAAAGGCTAAAGTTGGCCTATTCGAAAGGAATTTTCCCCTGGTTTAATGAAGAGCCTATACTATGGTGGTCGCCCGATCCACGTATGGTTTTATTCCCTGGAAAAATGATTGTATCACATTCGTTGCGGCTGGTTATCCGTAAGCATGAATTCGAAATAAGGTTTGATACACAATTCGAAAATGTAATAAAAGCCTGCGCAGAGACACCTCGCAATGATGAGGACGGAACATGGATAACCGGCAGTATGGTAAAGGCCTATGTAAAGTTGCACAAAGCCGGGTATGCGCACTCGGTGGAAGCTTATGAAAGTGGAAAACTTGTGGGTGGACTCTATGGAATAGCAATAGGCAAAGCATTTTTTGGCGAATCGATGTTCCATATTATACCAAATGCATCAAAAGTGGCGTTGTATAAACTCTCTATGAAGTTGCAGGAATGGAATTTCCGCATCATCGATGCCCAGGTGTACACCAATCACCTTGAAAGCCTTGGTGGAGAACTCCTGCCACGAAACAAATATTTTACAATATTGAATGAGGCCTTGCAGGAGACTGGCATGGACGGGAGTTGGAATAAATTTTCATTATAAGAATTAAAATAATCAAGAAATACATTAGGTATGAAACCAGAAGAGCAGTTTATGCAGGAGGCCATTCGGTTGGCTGCGGAGAATAATAAATCAGGCAATGGTGGCCCTTTTGGCGCAATTATCGTAAAAGATGGGCAAATTATAGCCCGTGGGCACAACGAAGTTACATCATCAAACGATCCTACAGCGCATGCTGAAGTCGTAGCCATAAGGAAAGCCTGTGCTACACTGGGTAGTTTTCAGCTCGATGGCTGTGAGATTTATTCCAGTTGCGAGCCCTGCCCTATGTGCCTGGGTGCAATTTACTGGGCACGTCCTGCTAAAATTTATTTCGCGGCAACACGCGCTGATGCTGCCGATGCCGGTTTCGACGATTCGCTGATTTACAAGGAAATTGCGCTTGATTATCATCGTCGCCTGATCCCATGCGAACAAATATTGCATAATGAAGCGTTGCATGTATTCCACACCTGGTTGGCTAATGCAAGTAAAATTCCCTATTGAACGCTTTCAGGAGAACGAACAGGTAACGAAATAATGAATCGGCTACCTTTCCCAGGTGAGCTTTCGGCATGAATAGTACCATGATTCATGGAAATATATTCCTTGCACAGTATAAGTCCAAGACCGGTTCCCGATTCGTCGGCGGTGCCTTTCGAAAGGATCGAATGTCCAAGTTGAAATAACTTTTCCAGATTGTTTTCAGCTATTCCTGTTCCGGTGTCTGTTATGGATAGTTCGGCGCCATGATCCACATCTTTTATAGTTATATGTACTTCGCCACCTCTATTGGTAAATTTAATTGCATTATTTAATAGGTTGCGGATAACTGTGGAAACCATGTTGCGATCGGCATATATAACAGCTTCACCTGAAATATCAAAACCTAATTGAATATCCTTATTACGGGCATAATTGGTAAACAATTGAACATTTTGTTCTGTCAACTGATGGAGGTCAATCATCGCGGGGTTACATTCAAGTGTTCCGGTCTGGGTCCGCGACCAATCAAGCAGGTTTTTCAACAATTCGTAAATATTGAATAAAGACGAATGAATAGCACGGATATAATGGATCCTTTCTTTTTCGTCGATGTTTTCGAAATCTTCTTTCAAAATATTAGCAAAGCCAAGTATTGTCGTAAATGGTTTTCGCAAATCGTTGGTTATGATTGAAAAGATTTTATCCTTAGCAAGATTTATTACCTTCAGCTTATTCTCAAGCTTTTCAATTTCGAGGTTCTTATCATTTAACTGGCTTGCAGTCTTATTTTTGTTTTTATTTCGCAAGTAATATATCGCGGAAAGCAACCCGGTTAGGATCGCCAGAATCACCAGGAGAAAAATACTCCCTGAACCGTGCAAGATAGATTTTGATTCAGAAAGGCTTTCCTGTTGGTTGCTTTGGATTTTTGCTTCCTTGATTTCCAATTCCTTTTTAGCTGCCATTGCCGCAATAAACTGCTTATTCCTGATGCCCGAAATGCTGTCGGATAAATGCGATGTACGTTTAAG
>DASVHX010000139.1:0-9190 GCA_036382355.1 Bacteroidales bacterium | reverse complement strand
AGTCTGTATTTTTTATCTTTCTGAACCCATGGGATATTAATCTTTTTTTGATTAGCTCCTTCTTTCCCCCGAATAACAACTACGGCTCCATATCCCTCATCATTCAGTTTCCCCCACCAATGCCATTCAGTATCTGTAGGTTCCGGCACACCACTGTACTGAAAATTACTATAAATGCCATATTCTTTATCCAGCCTTTCAAGCAACTGAAATCCCTGACGATAAACACGTCGGTTTTCCGTGGTTAAAGAGGCAAGATCGCCGGCAAAAACATTTGGGGCACCCATTAACCAACTGCAAATTTGCCGCTGTTGTACTTGAGTGGTAAGACTCCCTTTAAAGTTAACTGTGGCAGCACCATAATATTCAATAGACTGTAAAGGTAGCCCACGATATGCAAAAACACGGCGACGCGCATTCCAGCAACCAAGATTGAGAAGCTCATTTAATTTTTCAGGTTGAAAACTTGGATTTTTATCCCATCCGGGATTTACCCGTTGTTTGGTATGCCCTGCACCGGCATAATCATTTGGCGGAATATGGAAAGTGTTCGCATGCTTTAAAGCCGCAATATCGCAGGGAGTTCCGGGTGTACCCCAATAAATTTCATGGGTTAATTCAACAGTTACATCCGGAGAAGACTGGCGAATTAAATCCTGTGTCTCCAATAAGCCTCGTAACCCGCGTAGAATCGATTCCTTCAGTGTTCTGCTGTCGTGTCCTTCTGCAATATCTCCAAATTTGACATTGGTGAGATCCTGCTTAAAATAAGTGGCATTGTACATATCGCGTAGTTTGAGCATGTCATTTGCATAATAATAGCGCCAATCGCTGGCAAAACTCATTGCCAAACCGCTCTCCCGTTTAATTTTAGGTAAACTGTTACCATACGGAAACACTTTAAAGTCTTCTGAAAGTCCGGGATGCCGAAAGCATGTTACCCATAATCCGAGTTTTAGGTTTTTACTGGCAATATAATCGCAGGTACTCTTAAAATCAGGAAATTTAGTACTATCCGGCTCTGTTCCGATAGGAATTGAGGTGTCAGGAGTCTCAGCTGCGGCCCAACCTGCATCCAGCAACATCGTTTTCATACCAGCTTCTGAAGCAATATCTGCCATCTCACGAATATTTTTATCGTTGATTAATGCTGCAAAATTGCTCCAGGTGCACCAAATCGGAGAAATGCGATTTGCTTCAAACGGAAGTAATCCTACCACCTGATACAGATATTTTTTAAACGGTTTTTCAATTGTCCGGTCCAGCTCCGTTGATATTGCCGATACAGTGGGGACAGACGCTCCATCAAATGCATAAATATATACCGGTTCAGAAACAAAATTCTCTGCTGGTCCAAGCACCCATTCAAAATACCCGGAGTATCCCATACGCCCTTTGTTTTCAAGTGTTCTTAAAGCCGAAGGAACTTCGCTGACTGCAATTATCCCCGTGTTTTTATCTTTATTTGAGAATCCCCTGATACTCGTAACTGCACCACTTTCTGAAGGAGTCAAATCGGTGATTGTTGCAAAATTTTCCTGGATGGATATATCATCAATAACCAGTTGATCGATTTTAATCCACTGACCACCATTATTCGATAGTTCAATCCATTTCTTAATGCCCGGAAATCCCTGATGAATTTCATAAACAATGTTTACAGTTAATCCTTTATATTGTGACCCGGTACATCTGCTTCGAATTATCAGCCTTGTCTTCTCTTTAGATGGGTTTGAAATGATGGATACTGATTTATCAAATATTTGCGCCCACTTTGCCGAATTCAATTTAACAGAATCAGTCCATAACACTTCCTGCTTTACCTTGTTGATACCTTCAATATTCAACGCATCTGTCTTGTTTTGTTCTGTTGCCACCTGTTTAATAGACTGACCGTAGCTTTGATCAATACCTTTTGGTTTACAATTTGGAAATGCTTTGTACAAACAAAAAACTGTTTCATTAACAGGTCCGGCCAAAATATTCTGATGGCTGACAAGCAGATCAACCATACTTATTCCTTCCTGATCAATTTTGATTTTCCTGGTAAGAATCCCAGCCCTAATAGTGAAAGTACTATTTCCATCCGTTTTAATGTCATAATTGGAATCACGTTCCTGAGAAAAAACTGGTGTAACCGTAGTAAATAGAATAATTAAAAATGCGTAATAGCGATAAAACATAGTTGATTGATATTATGAGGTTCAACATTTGTTCAGGAAAAACAGACTGGAATTATCATTTTCAGGATAACTCCGCACAACATATTTCTAAACAATACTAAAATTAATGAAAATATTCCCTGATAACGACTGTTTGATTGATTTCCGGAGCGGTGGCAGGCCATGTCAGTTTCGTTCCATTCGATGTGATGGAAACGACCTGGTATTCGAAGTCATCGGCGGCGGCGGGGAGTGTTGCGTTCCAAACCGCGCGTGTGATATGTTTCGCCGGGATGGTTTTCCAGTTGTTATTACCAAGCGAACGGACTTTTATCATAACAGACTTTACGGGTAGTTTGTCTAGCGCGATGATCTTAAGATGGAGCGTTTCTCCACGCTTTTGTGCCGTGCGTACTATGAGATTCACGAGAAGAGGAGCGCCGCTGTATTCTTTCCCGGGTTTGGCCTCTGCAGATAGAGGCATGCCTGTCAATTTCTCCAGGGTTTCGTCCCGAGCCGTCAGGAGTTTGCAACGGAGCAGGGATTGTAGCTCTATATTGGCAATCGTTCCTAACTCGCTCGTGTTGTTTAGGGTGGCAAGCAAATGCTCATACATCGTTTCCAAGAGTTTGGTCATTTTCAGACGGATAGGCAGGGCATCGTTGATGGCGGAGTCACGTTGGGCGGCGATGTCTTTGATTTGTTCGATACGTGTTATAGCTACATCGAGTTCGCCTCTGGCACAAGCAAACTTAGCCATGGATTTCATAAATTGAAACTCGTGATTCCACCAATCGAAACGGGCAAGATTTCCTGCACCATGGACAAGCGGACGCAATGCCTCCATCTCTTCTGCAAAAGCATATTGGTTTTTTACTTGCGACCACGGTTGGCTATTGATTTTTATGACACCAGGACCACGGATCCAAGCTGTTGGTCGAGGATAGTTTCCGTCCAGTTTTGTAAAGATCGCGGCGGTTTCTTTGGCTACTTCCGGGCCGAATTGCGTAAACGCGAAATCACTGTAAAAGTCGTCTGAGGCAAGGTTGCGCGAAAGCTTATCTGTGGTCGCGTCGGCTTCGAAGTCTTCATATGCATTCCCACCACAATTAATTTTTTTGTTGAAACCGGGCCCGGTGATTTCGATGGCAGAAATGCAGGGAAATTCGGTCTTTGCTGAAAAATCCACCGCGAGTTCTCCGCCACGTGCCTCCACATCTTCGAAGGGAATGATGAGTGCTGCAAACTGTCCGACTTTTGCAGCGATGTCCAAATCACTAATCACCGTTTTCTGTTGAAGCTTTACATCAAAAATGCGCTTGCCGGGATCCTTGTAAGCAAGCTCGCAGAAATGAAGTGTCACCTTGTATTTCCCATTGGGCACTTGAAAACGATAGCCACTAAGACCAAATCGAACCACCTGATACAACGGTGCCACCAGAGTGCCGGCGATCTGATTATTTAGATAAGAGGCTGTTTGTCCGCCGATTACAGTTACACCTTTTGTCCCCTTCGATGTGATAGCAGAGGAGCGTCCCCAATCACTTATCTCCCACCCCGCTTGTGCAAGAGCACTGACATTCGGGCTGATTACGCGGGTTCGCCAATGCAGGCAGAACAAACCATCGCATCCATATGCCTGTGCATCCGCTGCATCGCGGCGCATGCGTCCTGCCAGCAATTGAATTGCAGTCATATTGCCATCGTCCTCTGCCCATGGAATGGCGAACTTGAGACGACCTTCGAGTTCTGCGAAATTCAGAGAAACAGGGGCATTTCCCACATTGTGATTGATGGAACTGAAAAATACATCCTTCGGAAGGGCTTTGTCTAACGAGGGAAAATGTCCTGCAGTCCAGCCCCAACCACAGATACCAAGAGAGAAGGGCGCTTTCAGAGTCTTGAGGGCAGCACGGGCACATTCAATGTTTGTGATAAAAAGTTTTTCATCAATTTCGCCTTCATGTCCCCAAATCCAGTAGTAATCCACAGGATAGGCATTTTTGATGCGCAGAAACATTCCTTCGTATAGTTTTTGCAGGGTGGAGGGATCATCGGGATTTAGCCCCCTGGATTTGAGCTGCGCCGCGATGACATCTGGAATGTCGAGTGGCGATTCCGTCCCAACTGCTGTTTTGATGCCGAGTCCACGTGCATCGGTAAATACATCATTCAACATCTGCCCGGAGCGATTAGCCATGGACATACAGGCTTCCGGTGTCTTTGGAAATGGGAAGTCATCGGGTCTGTTTATCGCCGGTCCGTAGTCGTCCGCCGGAAAAAGTTGACTGGCGCCAAAACTGAAGGCACTGGTTTTTCCGGGCGCATAACATCCATAGGGACTGAATTTAGCGGTGGTATACCAGGAGGTTTTGCCGGCAATTTTTACAGTGCCATCAGCATTCACATCTTCGGGCAAGCCGATCCAGACTGTCGGCTCGGGACCGAGATCCTTGTTTTTAACAGGATAGGTGTGCAAGCCGATGAAATTCATTCGCATTTTCGCAACCTGTCCGGAAATGACTTTCCAGTCATCCGCTGTCCACCAGTCCGGTCCTTCGGGAAAATCATGAAACGGCTGGAGTCCACGCAGTCTGAACAGCGGCTTATGCGTCTCATCGAGTTTCGGCAAGGCAAAAGCGATCTTTGTATCAGGAATCACATCGCCATCAATCTGAAATCGCACACCTAGTTTTTCTGCGAAAGCATAGGCACCATAAAGCACTGCGACATCGCTGCCACCCAGGATAATTAACGATTTACCATCGGACTTCAATCTGAATTGCTGTTCCTCAAGTGTATTATCTATCCTGAATGAGACGATATCGCCTGTTGCAAATTTCGCAATAGGTAAAAGCGTGCCAGTGCGTAGATAGAGATAACGGCGTACCTCCCTGGCCGCAAGCTTTACATTTGCTGGTGAATTAGCCGGACATATAATCGTGACAGTAATTCTCTTGTTAATTTCCTGCAATATGCTGTTTGGGTTTTTTATCACATTTTGCGCATTTAATGTGCTGCTGCCCAAAAACAGCAAAAAGAACATTAAATTGATTATTTTCATTGACATTGATTTTTTGTGTTCGATATAAATATCTAATTCGATCTTTTTGAACCGGAATTAATTCGGTACATAAGCAAAAACTATTCACTTTAATTGTTTTGTTTTTTTCCTGATAAAATTGAATTCCAATCAGATGAAAAATAGGCAACTGTGATATCCTGTAACATTTTCTTATCTATTCGTTTTGAAATCCGCCGGCCTGATATAGGCGGAAATAACCCATTTTTTTTGTAACCTTTCCCATAATAGATAATCCTTATCATGGGGTAATAATAACATAGCAGCTTGGAATATCTGACTGTTCCATGCATTTTCCTCGCTTTTTGTATCTAATTTTAAATTATTGGGTGGCTCAATATTGTAAAATCTGGCGGCTTCGAATTTTACCACTTTTAGAACTCCTTCCTGCACGTCGGCCGGTAAATCGTTCCAAATCCACCAGGCTCCTGTTGCCAGCATATAGGACCAGTTGGCAGACTGCCATGGAGCGCCTATCCATTTAGCCTTCCACTCTTCAGCTTTAAGCAGGCCCATGCTCCAAAATGCAGGTTGGCTCCAGGCTGATGCTTTTCCTTTTTTATTGTAAACCCTTACCTGCCACCAACAATCCTGCCGGGAAGTTAACAGCTTGCCGTTATAACAGATGTTGGTTGACTCATCTGAGGTTATTTTACCACTGTTCCACAGGTCAGCATTTCCTGCATGTAGCTTTTCTTTTGAACTGGCTACTCTTATTTCCCAGGCTGTCTGTTTCTGACCACGCTCGCCTTTACCAGCATTGTTCACCCATGAAAGGCGTGGATTAACAACATCCACAACACCCGGATTGTGAATGTATTCACATCTTAACCTGGTTGGTGTGATTTTAGCTTGTAAGGAAATACTGAATGCCAACAGGCAACTGATAAAAAAAATTGTTAATCTCATTGAGAGTTATTTTAGAATGATCGAATTATTAAGGATCACGACGGTCCTATTCACCGTCGGCGCAACAAATATATCCATTAAACAAATAAACTTGTCGGAATTGAATGCCGTTTCATGCACCTCAAAGAACAAGTTGTTTTAACGGTTCAAATTCATCCTAACTGCGTTTGCGGTTTAATGACAATCTTGCCCTTTTCCACCTACAGTCGAGTATCTTTAAAAAATCTGCAAGGTCTTTTTGCAGATTTTAATGTTGTGTTGCTCCTCAGGATAAAGCAATACATTTTTTATATTTCTGCTGTGAACATCTGGTTGTAGCGAGATTTCTTTCTCAAACCCTTTACTGAAAATCTAATTTATGTAAATCACCTTTACAGGACCTAATAAACCCGAAGTTTGGATTCTATATGGTTCATCACCTCCCGGCCATGATTCTGATTTCATATATGGCTGGTTGGTTTTGCAATAACGGTCCTTAGGGTCAGATAACATATCTCCTGTCAAACGATTTATCCACATGTTCACAATTTCTATTTTTAATGAATTCTTACCCGAATGCACCAATTTACCAATATCGACCCTGTATGGCTTTTTCCATAATATTCCTGCGGATTTACCATTTACAAAAATTTCTGCGACATCTCTCACTTCACCAAGTTCTATTCCTATTTCCTCCCCAAGATTTTCTTTCTCTACCGTGAATGTATTGTGATAAGTAGCTGTTCCGGAAAAGTATTTTATTCCTTTATCTTCCGATTCCGTCCAGGACATTAATTCATTGAACACAGCTTTAGTTGGTGCACCCCAGTTTTCAGGAAAATTCACAACCCAGGGTCCGTTTATTTCTTTTTCTGTATCATTCTTTTCATTTTCCAGAAACGCAGACAGTTGATTGCGATTTTCATTATTAAATACTACGAATGTAGAGCCATGTGGGGGGAGCTCTATTTGGAATCTTATATTCTGTTTTTCTTTTTTAAAATTTTGCACTTTCAATATTATGCCTGAACTCGCATCCCATAATTCCGGATATTTCCCTGATACCCTAAATTGAGCCTCCCCTTTAACTGACACATCCTTGTCATTTCTTAAAAAATATATTTCACCTATGTTTGTCGTGCGATGTAAGTAATCTAATTCTGATGTCCCGCTAAAAATGAAATCTTTTCCTATACCTTTCTTAAGTAATACCTCTTCGGCTGTTAAGCCATAAAATACTCTTCCTTTGCCGTAGCTATTTTCAACAACAATTTTGCCGTCCGTATTTCCCCATAATTGGCTCGCCACTTTATTCAATTCAATATTTTTTTCCTCCCAATTATCCAGACTGGCCACTGTAATTGGCCTGGGCCCAATAACAATGGCTCCGGCTTTTACCAATGTCTTGATTTTTTGCAATACTTCCAGTGGCATATGGGTTTGTTCCGGCAGTAACAATACAGAATAGCTCATCCCATCAGGTAAAACTATTCTGCCATTTTTAACTGACATCCTATTGAGTATGACATCTGTGTTTACTACATCATAATCGTAACCTTTACCTAAACCTTTGAGCACAGGTTTTTCAGGTACATCATGGTAGAGTGGAAAAAAATTAGGGGTTTGATCGCCATAATAATAACAGACATCTCCTACAAACAACCCTTTTTGAAGCATATAACTGCAACGTGAAAGATAATCCATAAATGGTTTTGATTTTTCCCACCATGTTGAACCTGGGTTAATATCTGAACCGGCATGATAAGTCCTGCCGGGAAAACCATCTTCAGGATTTGTACTTGCAAAAGTATGGAAGGTAATATTGTTCAGTCCTTCGCAAAATGCCCTATCTACATATTTCTTCAATTCAAAAGGTGAATCTTTCCATCTTCTCCAGGTAGTGAATGATTCCGCATCAACTATTTTTTTCCCATAAATGTGTGATGCACTTGCAACTTCTTTAATCAAAAATATATTTCTGTGTTTAACCCAAAATTCGCCCCTGGGTATTGTAACATTTCCAAGTGCTTTTAATGCATCAACCGGACAAGTATTCCAAACAGGCGGCCCAGGGCCGCCGGATTCACATACCAGATCTGCATGATACAATTTAAGAAATTCAGTACCTGTTTGATAATGGCTGAAAATAAGCTGGTCGCTTATTGTTTCTTTGAAATCATACTGAAAACGTTCAGTTTTATCTTTAATCTTCCAGCCTGCCAGAATTGGCAGATATTTTTCAATGTTATAACCCCGTCTGTTTTTGAAAATTGCTGCAAAAGAATCTGTCCATGGTATACCCTCTGCAAGTTCCATACTGTCAAATTCGAAATAAGCTAAGCCTGCTGCTGAAGAATTCGCAGGGGTAACTCCAAGTCTGTCCATGAAGTATTTTAGATGTCTTTTGGTTGCCAATGGATCTAAAAAGTCAATAAATAAACCATCAGAATTAGGGGATGGAACAATAAGTCGTTGCCCGTTATTTGAACAGACAAATCTTAATACAGTCCATTTACCTTCTGGAACTTTCCAGTTTAATTTTCCGTTTTTAAAATATGAAGTAATATTGATAACTTGATTAAGATTATCTATAGTCTTTGAATTATTAAAAGGAACGGCCAGAACAGAAACATCTTTATAGAATACCGGAGTGTTTTTGTCTTTCATTGGACAAGTTTGTGGAAATACAGGAAACGGCAAATCAATAGTAATTTGTTGCGATCCTGGAACCTCTGTTTGCGAGTAAAATAAATTTTTCGAAGCCCAGTCCGGTGTCACCCATGAACCACCTGCATTCCAACCGCTGGAAGCAATAATTCCAATTCTCATACTTAACCTTTTCCCTTCGGATATTGCATGTTTTATGAGGTTTATTGATTCATCACCAAGAAATGCCCCTTTGGCAGGAATAAAAGAAGGATTATTCACCGCAGCGACATCCCAAATTTCTGCTCTGTTCATTCCTTTGGATTTCATTTCTTCCAAATCCCTGGTAATAGATTTGAATGTCATATTTCCATTTAACCAACACCAAAAAGCACCGGGTCTTACAGACATT
>DASVHX010000138.1:0-3676 GCA_036382355.1 Bacteroidales bacterium | reverse complement strand
ATAATCGCGGCCCCATTCCGTATGATGAACAGCTATTTGTTTTACGGCTTCTACGATAAAATCCACTTCCATACCCGTCATGGTGGGATGGAGCGAGAGCCTTATCCAACCGGGTTTTTGCGATAAATCGCCGTGCGTGATGCGGTCGGTGATTTCTTTTGATTTTTCATAACTCACATCGAGCAGGAAATGACCATAAGTGCCGGCACAGGCGCATCCTCCGCGCACCTGTATGCCAAAACGATCGCTGAGCAGTTTTACTGCAAGGTTGTAATGGACGTTGTCGATATAAAACGACATTATCCCTAAACGATGGCGGACGTTATCGGCCAGAATATGCAGGTCCGGGATTTTTTCGAGGCCCAGGAAAGCGCGCTGTACCAATTCTTCTTCGCGGATGTGCATTTTTGCGACGTCCATCTGGTTTTTGAGCTCCAGCGAAAGTGCAATCTTAATGGCTTGCAGGAATCCCGGCGTGCCGCCGTCCTCGCGGGCTTCAATATCATCAATAAATTTGAATTCGCCCCAGGGATTTGTCCAATCCACAGTACCACCACCGGGTTGGTCGGGGTCGTCGCGATGATACAAGGCTGAATCAAAAATCAACACGCCCGAAGAGCCTGGACCACCCAGGAATTTATGCGGGGAAAAGAAGATGGCATCTAATTTCTCTAACGGGTCGGCAGGGTGCATATCGATATCTACATAAGGCGCCGAAGCAGCAAAGTCGATAAAACAATAGCCTCCGGCTTCGTGCATAATGCGCGCCAGCTCGTGATAGGGTGTTTCGATGCCCGTAACATTACTACATGCGGTAAAGGAACCGATTTTTAGTTGGCGGTGTTCGAATTCTTTAAGCAGCTCACGCAGATGCTCCGGGTCCACGAGCAAACCCTCGCTGGGCGGCACCACAACAACATCGGCAATGGTGTAATACCAAGAGGTTTGGTTGGAGTGATGCTCCATGTGGGTAAGAAAGACCACAGGGCGTTCGGCAGCAGGCACACATTCGTGGGCCGTTTTGCGTCCGCAGGATTTGAGGTTGAGGATGCGCTGAAACTTCACTAGTGCAGAGGTCATTCCGAAACCGGTGGTGATAAGCACATCGTCGTTGCTGGCATTCACGTGCTTTTTGATGATCTGGTGTGCCTGGTGATATGCTTTGGTCATTAACTGACCTGTTTCACTGGTTTCGGTGTGGGTATTGCCTATGTATGGCCCAATTTCCCTGAAGAGTTTTTCCTCTATGGGTGCATATAGCCGGCCACTTGCTATCCAGTCGGCATAGAGCAGGGTTTTGGTGCCATAAGGCGTTTCGTAGCGAAGTTCGTTACCGATGATTCCCTTGCGGAATAAAGAAAAATGTTCGGAGAAACTGGCCATGGTTCAAAAGTTATGTGGAATATAGAACGGTGCAAAATTGCGAATAATTTCGGGATGGGTCGAAATAATTTTGAAGGCATAATCAACCGTGTGAGGAAGCGTTTTTAAGGACTAATAAAAGTTTTCATGGTTTATTCAAATTCCTCTTCGCGAGATGTGAAAGGATTTTTCTATCTAAAAAAATGAAATTGGAAGTTAATATCGTAATATTGTATTGATATGCATAATAGCTTAGCAATATTAATAAGTTTGATTGATTCACTGGGGTGTCTTTAGGTCATCCCTTTAATAGTTACAAGTAAATCTAAGGATGATGCAAATTAAAGCAGATACACCAGAACAATACATCGACCAGTTACCTGTAGACAGAAAACAAATCATCAGCAAATTGAGAAAGACAATCCTTGACAACCTCCCAAAGGGATTTGTTGAAACAATAAGTTATGGAATGATAGGATATGTAATACCTCACGCGATTTATCCGGGAGGGTATCATTGCGACCCTAAATTACCACTTCCATTTATAAACATTGCTTCACAAAAAAATTATGTGGCACTTTATCACATGGGCATTTATGCTGATAAGAAGCTGCTCGATTGGTTTGTCAGCGAATATCCAAAGCATTGCAAGACAAAATTGGATATGGGAAAAGGTTGCATTCGATTTAAAAAACCTGAACTAATCCCCTACGACCTAATCGCACAATTAACATCCAAAATCAGTTCGGCAGAATGGATTAAAATTTACGAAACAAACATAAAACGATAAACACATTAAAATAGAAATATTTAAACTGAGATTATTAGGAACGGATATTTTAATTGGATTATTTTAGCTGATACACGGGCGATTCGGAGTCGCCCAGTGAATTGACAATCCTGGTTAATAAATATTGAGTTATTTACAGTATCTGATTGTTATAGTCAGGTGATAGTAAAACCATCAACTTCCCTTACTTCTCCTGGTTTCAAATCGCCGAGAAGAATATCTCTTACACGCACGCGAATCAGGCGCAAAGTTGGGAAGCCGGCAGCAGCAGTCATTTTCCGTATCTGCCGGAATTTGCCTTCGGTAAGTGTAATGGAAATCCAGCTAGTGGGGCCATGGCGGTCGTCGCGTATTTTGCGGCTTCGTGGAGCAAAATCCGGAGTGGTTTCCAGGCGGTAAGCGGCACATGGTTTTGTTACATACTTCACATCCCTGATGCCAATTTCCACGCCTTGCTGCAACTGTGCAACGGCTTCGTTGGTTATCAGGCCATCCACCTGGGCATAGTATTCTTTCTCTGTTTTTTTGTCCCGGATACATTCGCTCATTTTGCCATCGGTAGTAAGCAAAAGCAGCCCTTCACTATGTTCATCCAGGCGGCCAATGGCCATTGTGCCTTCAGGGAAATCATACAACTCGTCCAGTAATTTTTTCTTCTTTAATTCGCACACAAACTGGCAGAGGTAGCCATAAGGTTTATGAATGATAAAATGTTTGTGATCGGGCATGAGAAGCAATCAATTTTAAGTAAGGATATTATAGGAGTTATCGTTCTGATTCCGATTCAATTCAATTCGATGGCTTATTGATAATGTTCTGAAGCATTTGCCAGATTGTGAACGCCCATTTCATTTTGTGTTCCGTGATAATCGTTTAATTCCAAATAATATCACGACAACAATCAGAACTAAAAAATATACCGTTGTTAACGAACTCTTCAATACAGAAAAAACATTGGTCGTTTGCGACAACAGATCAGAATTATGCGGATAACTTTTGAGCATGGTAATTATTCCAATATTTTCGAGATAATCAAAGGTTGCGGCAGCAAGTGGCAGGAGACAGAGATAAACGAAGAAGCCTTTCAATTTTCCCATGCTTTCGAGAAACCAGGCCAATACCAGGCAATAGGTTAATCCATACATAAATGGATATATCATATCCAAAGGAAGTTGGTCGTACAAATAAGCGTTCCGCCCACTCTCGCCCAAAGCGTTTAAGAGTGCATTAACATATTCGGCAGAATAGCCTAATGGCATCATGTCCAATATTTTCATTCCTACCGAAAAATGCGTCAGGCGTGGAATAGTTACAAGCAACATCATTGCATAAATAATGCTTGTTAAAATGAAGAGCATTAAAACCCGCTTGCCGCTGAGGTATTTTCTGATAAGTTTTTCCATTACCGATAGTTTAAATTTTAAAAGCAGGTATTATGCAATTATATTCTATATTCACATTTGTACCAATCATGAATATCAATCGAAAACCGAAAACCGAAATAACGAAAACCGAAAATCGTAT
>DASVHX010000137.1:0-5773 GCA_036382355.1 Bacteroidales bacterium | reverse complement strand
TACTACGTGCATAACCGGAAGTACCATTTGGCTGGGATTTGTGCATATTGCCAACCTCGATAACAATACGGCCCAGGCCATTATTACAGAGCGCGAACGTGAAGGTGCCTATGTGGATCTCGCCGATTTCGTGAACCGCGTGCCTATTGGCATGGAACAGGCTATCCTCCTCATCCGCCTTGATGCCTTTCGCTTCACTGGGCGGAGCAAGCAACAACTTCTCTGGGATGTGCATATGTTGCTGCGCAAAGGAGAACCGGCGCTGGCAAACGGAGCCTTATTCAGCACACCGGCACGCAGATTTGAACTACCGGCCCTGTTACATTCTGCCACCGAAGATGCCTTCGACGAGATCGAACTGCTGGACTTTCCAGTGACAATGAGTTATTTTGAACTACTACAAACCGATTTTCGTGGCGAACTGAAGGCCCGCAATCTGTCGCGAAACGTTGGAAAGAAAGTGCGCATGGTTGGATTACTTGTCACCATTAAATATGTGCGCACAATTAAAAACGAGATCATGAACTTTGGTACCTTTTTCGACGATGAGGGTGAGTTTTTTGATACAGTACATTTCCCCCCTGCGTTAAAACAATATCCTTTCAAGGGAAGAGGAGTTTATCTGATCCTTGGTAAAATCGTGGAGGAATTCGGCTTCCCGAGTATTGAAGCGGAAAAACTGGCTAAGTTGCCGCTGGTTAAGGATGAGCGGTATTTGTAAGAGATCAGGATTGGATAGGAAACAGGTTTCCCGGTTCAGTTTCATGCCATTAAGAATCTACTCAGATATGGCAAAATATCATAAGTTGGTCAATTGCCAATAAGTTCATTTAAAAATGATTGAAGTTATAGCATCAGTTAAAATATATTATTTGTTACCACTTCCCGGAACCCTTTATTAATAATGCTTTTAAGCTATTTATCAGTTCTAACAGAATATAAAAACGCTAATTCCAACAAAAAAAGTTGCGAGACTATTGATTTTAAATACATTATTATTTATATTTGTTCTAAATAACTCATCCCCAATATTGATGATTTGTCAAATTGAGGACTAAAATGAAAAAAATATGAGCAAGAAGATCCGTATTTTATCCATCGATGGTGGTGGAATAAGGGGAATTATTCCCGCTGTTATCCTTAATTATATTGAAGACCAGATCAGGGTGCGCGAAGGCAATGATAAGCGCCTTGCCGAATATTTCGATATGATTGCCGGAACCAGTACCGGGGGAATACTGGCATGTGCCTATCTTACCCCGGGAAATGATCTTAAACCAAAATATTCAGCATCTGATGCCTTAAGTTTCTACCTTAAAAGAGGCCACCAAATATTTAATGTTGATTTTTGGCAGGAAATCAGAAGTGCTGGAAGCCTTGCTGACGAAAAATATCCTGCAAAGGAACTCGAACAGGCTTTAAAAGATTATTTCGGCGATCTGCGCCTTAGCGAATTTCTAAAACCTTCGCTTATTACTGCTTATGACATACGAAACCGTAATGCAAAATTCTTCAACAAGATAGATGCTGTAAACGATATCCGTGATTTTTATGTTCGCGATATTGCGCGGGCCACATCTGCTGCACCCACTTATTTTGAAGTTTCTGATATCCATTCAATATATGGTGCCCCATATTATCTCATAGATGGCGGTGTTTTTGCTAACAACCCTGCCATGTGTGCATATGCTGAAGCCCGCACCACTGATTTTGCCCACGCTCTTGGAGATGATCAGAAATCCTCCTACCCATTTGCGAAAGATATGATCATGGTTTCGATTGGAACCGGTTCTCACCCTGATCCCTATTATTTCGACAAAGCGAAAAATTGGGGAGCATTAGGCTGGCTTCTGCCACTCATCGATATCCTGATGTCGGGTAATTCGGAAACAGTTCATTACCAATTGAAGCAACTTTTCGACACATTGGGCGAACCTGAAAAAAATAATTATATACGGCCTGAGCCAACTGTAGGCGATGCAAAACATGCTATGGATATTGCCATCCCCGAAAACATGAGTGCCCTGGTGGAAGCAGGCAAGCACTTTGTTGACAACAATATGGAAAAACTTGATGAAATAGTAGAAAAACTAATTGTCAATAAATAAGATTGATTTCAATACTGATTTTTCAAAATTTCATTCCTGCATGTAAATACTGATTGATGATAAAGATTGTCATAGAGAAATAATTTTATCGGGAAAATCATGTTCAGATGTAAATAATTAACCGCAAAAGTTTCAGCTCAATTATTCACACAACTAAACCTACATTTGTATTTAAACCAACCTTAGAAATATGGAAGCAGCTTTCAATCCTGAAGATGGCATGTATTATCCTTCAAAAGAAATCCTGAAACGCGCCAATGTCAAGAATTACGAAACATTATATCAAAAATCCATCGACGACCGGGAAGGATTCTGGGCTGCCGAAGCTAAAAAGTTGGATTGGTATAAGAAATGGGATAAAGTGCTCGACGACAGCAACAAACCATTCTACAAATGGTTCACCGGTGGCAAAATAAATATTGTCCATAATGCTATCGACCGTCATCTGAAATCGGAAACACGAAATAAACTTGCAATTATATGGGAAGGAGAGCCTGGCGATTTACGCACTTTCTCCTACCATGCACTTAACCGCGAAGTATCGCGATTTGCAAATATCCTGAAAGCCATGGGATGCAAAAAAGGAGATGTCACAACCATTTACATGCCTCAAATTCCTGAATTGGTTATTGCCATGTTGGCCTGTGCACGTATTGGTGCCGTCCACAGTGTGGTTTATGGCGGGTTTAGTTATGAAGCTTTGGCCGAACGCATCCACGACTCACAAAGCCGGATACTTATCACTGCTGATGGAGGTTTCCGTAGGGGCAAGGTAACCCATCTGAAAGAAATAGCCAATGAGGCAATGAAACGTTCAGCTACCATCGAAGTGTGCATTACCGTAAAGCGAACCGGCGAGGATTGCTATATGGAAAACGACCGCGATTTCTGGTACCACGACTTAATGCTCATGCCACTCGATTGCAAGGATTGCAAAACCGAAGTAATGGATGCAGAAGATCCGCTGTTTATCCTTTATACATCGGGTACTACAGGCAAACCAAAAGGATTGATTCATACCCATGGCGGATATGCCGTATATACCGCATCAACATACAAATATGTTTTCGACATAAAACCTGAAGACCGTTGGTGGTGCGCAGCTGACCCTGGATGGATCACTGGTCATAGCTACATTGTTTACGGTCCGCTTATCAACGGCGCTACACTCATGCTATATGAAGGTGCACCCAACCATCCTTATCCAAATCGCTGGTGGCAGATGATAGAGAAATACGGCATCAACATATTATATACCTCTCCCACTGCAATCCGTGGATTAATGAGGTTTGGCCCTTCATGGGCAACCCGGCACGATCTAAGGTCGTTACGGTTGCTTGGCTCAGTAGGAGAACCTATCAATCCGGAAGCGTGGAAGTGGTATCATGAAGTAATTGGAAAAGGAAAATGCCCGATAATGGATACATGGTGGCAAACAGAAACAGGCGGATTTATGATTACGCCTCTACCCATTATGCCTCTCAAACCTGGATCATGTGCAAAACCATTTTTCGGGAATGAAATTGACGTGGTAGACGAACATGGAAATACAGTAAAACCAGGCGAAGAAGGAACTCTGGTTATTAAAAATCCATGGCCGGGAATGGCAAGGACCATACTTCATGATCCCGATCGTTATGTTGAAAAATACTGGGAAAAATATAAGAAACAAGGTTGGTACCTCGCCGGCGATTCGGCTAAAATTGATAAAGATGGCTATTTTTGGATAATCGGACGAATAGATGATGTTATTAAGGTAAGCGGTTACCGCCTTGGTTCTGCCGAAATTGAAAGTGCTCTTGGCAGTCATCCCGCAGTAGTAGAAGCTGCAGCAATAGGACTTCCTGACGATTTGCGCGGAAACATTATCCATGTTACTGTTGTTTTGAGAGATGGTTTCGCACCCAGCGATAAACTTGGCGAAGAACTTAAAACCCATGTAGAAAAAGAAATTGGACCAATAGCCAAACCGGCATTTGTTGTCTTTACCGACAAACTGCCAAAAACCAGAAGCGGAAAGATAATGCGCCGGGTGATTAAAGCACAGGCGCAAGGTTTGGACCTTGGCGATATCTCTACACTGGAAGAATAGAGGTAGAAGAAGTGGAAAGGAGTAAGGAGTGTAGAACCTGGAACTCGGAACTCGGAACTTGGAACTTGGAACCTGGAACCTGGAACTTAAAAAAACTTTCAACGTAATTTGGACAAAGGAAAAATTTATTTACCTTTGCCCCCTCAAAAGTAATAGCGATGAAAAGAACGTTTCAACCCTCGAATAGGAAAAGAAAAAACAAACACGGTTTTATGGAACGCATGTCTTCTGCCAATGGACGCAGAGTGCTTGCCGCACGCAGAGCTAAAGGAAGGAAGAAACTGACAGTTTCGGACGAAGGAAAATAAGGTGCTTTGCATTAGCGAAAAGCTATCTTTTTCTACTTAAATATCTGACCTATTTTGAAAGGAGGCAATGCATAATTGCTTCCTTTCTTTGTTTAAAGTTGTCTATTTTGAAGAAAAATCGGTATTTTCGTGCGCATTTTGCCAATTATCAAACTAATCAATAACTCTTTACAGACATGATTTGCCAGGCATCGCTTACAGGGCTTTTCCGCCTTATCATAATTTTCTTTCTGATTTACATTGTCTTTGCTACACTTACGCGCTATATTTTTCCAATTTTGCTGCGTAGCTATTTGCAGAATTTCAGTAAACGATTCAATGCTGAAAATCCGGATCTGTTTCAACAGCCGGATAAAAAGGAAGGTGAAGTGAAAATTAATAATATTCCGGATACACCTGTGCAGCGGAAACCGGCGCAGGATGATGAATATATTGATTACGAGGAAATTAAATAACTAGAGAACCAACTACCGAAATGAAATAACGCATGAAAAAAATCAATTTCAACAAACTGGCACCCTACCTGACAGCCATTGTCATTTTCGTTACTATCGTTATGATCTATTTCAATCCATTACTGGAAGGAAAAAAGATTAAACAAAGCGATATTGCCCAATGGAAGGGCATGTCGAAGGAAATTGTGGATTTTCGTGCAAAGACAGGAGAAGAGCCTTTGTGGACTAATTCCATGTTCGGCGGAATGCCTGCCTACCAGATTTCGGTGGTATACAAAGCAAATCTTGTAAAATATATTGATGACATTTTGAAACTTGGACTGCCCCACCCTGCCGGATTGGTATTTCTTTATTTCATCGGCTTCTTTATTCTGCTGATAGTATTGGGAATTGATCCCTGGCTAAGTATTACCGGTGCTATAGCATTTGCATTTTCATCTTATTTCTTTATCATATTCGATGCCGGACACAACAGCAAGGCTCATGCTATTGCTTATATGGCGCCGGTTCTTGCAGGTATCATTCTCACATACAGAGGCAAATACATACTCGGAGGTTTGCTTACCGCACTTTTCCTTTCGCTTGAACTTCTGGCAAATCATCCCCAGATCACATATTATCTCGGGCTGATAATTGTAGCCTTTGGAATTTCCGAATTCATCTTCCATGTTAAAGAGAAAAGTCTCAAATCATTTTTTATAGCCTCAGCTATTGTTTTGGTTGCCGGATTCATAGCGCTGGGAACAAACATCACTAATCTTTGGGCAACATACCAATACGGGAAAGAAACCATCAGAGGAAAGACAGAAC
>DASVHX010000136.1:0-2852 GCA_036382355.1 Bacteroidales bacterium | reverse complement strand
CCCATTAGTCCTGAAGCCAGCCTGGGCGACCTGGTTAAAGTAGTATCAGAATCTCAACGCAATGTTTTTCCTGTTATAGAGGAAGACCGTACTTTTCTGGGCGTAGTTTTTATGAATGATATCAGGACTATCCTGTTCAAGCCCGAACTGTACGAAACAACTTATGTAAACCAACTGATGTTTATGCCAGATACATGTGTGGAAATAGACGAAACAATGGAAGACGTTGCGCAAAAATTTCATTCCACGGCACATTACAATCTTCCTGTACTGGAAGCCGGCAAGTATATTGGTTTTGTTTCCAGGGCCAATGTGTTTTCGGCTTACCGCAAAATGGTCAAGGAGTTTTCGCAGGATTAGAATCGGTAGTCTTCGCGAAATTTAATTCACCTTAAATGGATAACTTACTTTGGCCAAATCTTCGTTAGCCTTTATAATCTTTGTTTTCAGCTCTTCTTTAAAAGCAATTACTTTAACCATTAATTCCGGATCTGCTGTAGCGAGAATTTGTGCAGCAAGGATGGCTGCATTATGTGCCCCATTCAGGGCAACAGTTGCCACTGGGATTCCGGGAGGCATCTGTATGATTGCCAGGATTGAATCGAGGCCTTCGAGCGACGATTTTATCGGAACACCAATTACAGGGATATGAGTCATAGCAGCTATAACACCGGGTAGATGCGCTGCCATACCAGCACCGGCGATAATAACTCTTACACCCCGACCATAAGCCGATCGGGCGAATTCTTCCACCTTTTCAGGTGTGCGGTGGGCAGATAAGGCATGCATCTCGAAAGCTATCCCAAAACCGTTCAATACTTTAGCGGCATCTTCCATTATGCCCAAATCAGAAGTGCTACCCATGATGATACTCACACGTGGTTCCATGGTTATTTGGCTTTTATTGACCAAAAGTAAAACTTTTCATCGGACCACACGTTTTTCCTCGGCCGGAAACCTTAAATTTGTAGGCTAATCCATTATTAAGCAAGCTAAATGTTTATGAATAAAATACAGGTGAAGGATAAAGTATTTGAACTGTTTCTTACTGCAGAAGCCATTGACAATGCTGTATCCGAAATAGCCATTAAATTAAATGAAGATCTTAAAGGAAAAAATCCGATATTCCTTGTTGTTCTGAATGGCGCTTTTATATTCGCAAGCGATCTTATAAAGAAGATAACGGTAGATTGTGAGGTTTCATTCGTAAAACTTTCATCATATACGGGTACCCGAAGCACAACCATGGTGAAAGAATTGCTGGGCCTGAATGAAGTGCTCAAAGGTCGCACGGTAGTGGTGATAGAAGATATTATCGATACGGGCATCACAATGGCTGGTATGATTGGGAAACTCAGGGAAATGGAAGCCGGAGAAGTGAAGATTGTCACTTGCCTTTTCAAGCCGGAAGCCTTTACCAAGGGTTTTACAATTGACTATATAGGGATGGAGATTCCGAATAAATTTATTGTTGGTTATGGCCTCGATTATGATGGTTATGGCCGCAACCTTCCTGATATCTACAAGATAGCTACCTCCTGATTTATACAATAAATTTTCTATCCATTATAATTACGCATTATGCTGAATATTGCACTTTTTGGCCCACCTGGCGCCGGTAAGGGGACACAATCTCAACTTCTCATCGAAAAATACAACCTGGCTTATATTTCCACCGGCGATATCCTCCGGCAGGAAATATCCGAAGGTTCTGACCTTGGTATGCAGGCAAAATCTATTATCGATCAGGGTGGGCTGGTAAGCGACGAACTTATTGTTCAACTCATCGAGAAGAGGATATTGATGAGTACCAACGTAAACGGTATCCTTTTCGATGGATTTCCACGCACCTTGGTGCAGGCATATATTCTGGACGGATTGCTGCTCAAGCTTCATACCGAGTTATCGTGTATGCTCAGCCTGGTTGTTCCACGCGAGGAACTGATAAAGCGTGTGCTCGAGCGCGGCAAAATTTCCGGACGCTCTGACGATACCGAGGAAATCATCAAGATAAGACTGGAGGAATACGCAAATAAGACTGCTCCTGTGGCCACTTATTATGAGGAACGTAACCTTTATTTCCCTATTGATGGAGTTGGTTTGATTCCGGAAGTTTTTGAACGGGTTTCCGAATCAGTAGATAAAACTATTCAGAAAGTTTGGTTTAACCTCGTACTCTCGGGCCCTCCCGGTGTAGGAAAGGGAACGCAGGGAAGACTTTTGGCCGGAAAATTCAACCTGTTCTACATTTCTACGGGTTCTCTTCTGCGTAAAGAGATTAAAAATAATACCGCAATAGGGCAGCAGGTTAAGGATTTTATGGAAATAGGGGAGTTGGTGCCAGATGAAATTGTAATCAAACTTATCGAACGGGTCATCAATCAGCAAAGAGATGTGAACGGTTTTGTTTTCAAAGGATTTCCGCGTACCGTAGTTCAGGCATATATTCTCGACGGATTGTTGCGTAGGATGAACATGAGCATTTCATACATGATAGAAATGCAGGCGCCAATGCTGGAGTTGATCAAACGGCTATCGCTACGGTCAAAAGGCGACAATGCGCGGCCCTATGATATGTCCACCGATCTTATTGTACACCGTTTGGAGGAGTACGAAACCAAGACCGTTCTGGTAGCCGATTTTTATGAACGACAAAACAAACACATGGTGCTGAATGGTGTTGGTACCCAGGATGAGATATTCGACCGGCTTTCCAAATCCGTAGAATCGGTTATACGCAAAGTGCGCTAAGCTTCGGCCCTTATTAAATAAAAGAACTTTATGTCAGGATCAAATTTTGTTGATTACGTAAAATTGTATCTCCGATCAGGTGCCGGAGGTGCGGGTTCTGC
>DASVHX010000135.1:0-3448 GCA_036382355.1 Bacteroidales bacterium | reverse complement strand
TGATCGTTCATGCCAGTGTTGTACGTATTCTTTCACATTCCAATTCAGATAAACAAGAACTATATCGCGATGATAATGAACTCCACTGCGCCAAGGCTGCTGACCCTCTTGATCGGTTCACCAAACAAGTCCTCCATGCAGGTATATTCACCGAAGCTGAATTACAGGAAATAGACAACCAGGCTAAGGCCGAAGTTTCGGCAGCCCATAAAAAGGCAATGGCAGCTCCCGATCCCGATCCAGCATCTGTTTTCGATTTTGTAATTGCCGAACCTTATATTTCGGAGAAATATCCCGACGGAACACACAACCTTGCCGAAGGCATAAAAACACGGCTTATCAAAGCGCTGAACGATACACTGAAAGCTGAATTCAGACACAACCCCGATACATTTATCTGGGGACAGGATATGGCTAACCGCGACAAAGGCGGTATCTTTAATGTAAGTAAAGGTATGCAGCAGGAATTTGGCATCGAACGTGTTTTTAACGCGCCAATCGCCGAAGATTATATTGTAGGCACCGCCAATGGCATGAGTCGCTACGATCAAAAAATCCGTGTCGTGATTGAAGGCGCTGAATTTGCCGACTATTTCTGGCCGGCAATGGAGCAACTCGTTGAACTGTCGCACGAATACTGGAGGAGCAACGGTGCTTTCTCCCCTAATGTAACTATCAGGCTTGCTTCGGGCGGTTATATCGGTGGCGGGCTTTACCACTCGCAGAACATAGAAGGAGCACTGACTACTTTTCCCGGACTACGCATTGTTTACCCGGCATATGCCGATGATGCTGCAGGGTTATTGCGTACCAGCATCCGCTCGAAAGGACCAACCATATTTATGGAACCAAAAGCGTTGTACAACGATCCGGCAGCTGAGACTTATGTTCCCGATGATTTTGAAGTGCCTTTCGGTAAAGCACGTACCCGCCGGGCAGGAACCGACCTTAGTATAATCACATACGGAAATACCGTTCACATGTGTGTGGATGTAGCCGAACGTATTGCCAAAGAAGAAAACAAGCAGGTTGAAGTAATCGATATTCGTTCGCTTTTGCCGCTCGACAAGGATTCTATATTGATTTCGGTACGAAAGACAGGGCGTGCGCTGGTTGTACATGAGGATAAGGTATTTGCCGGTTTCGGTGGTGAGTTGGTTTCGCTTATTGCCGCAGAAGCTTTCGAATCGCTGGATGCACCTGTAAAACGAATAGGTTCAACTTTTACACCGGTCGGATTTAACCGCATTCTCGAGAAAGCAATCCTCCCAAACAACGATAAAATTTATGCTGCTGTAATTGAATTGTTAAGCTATTAATATTGTAAAATTAATGCCGGAAATTCTACTTTGATTCTCCGCTAAAACCGGTAAACCTGCTATCTTGACTCGTCCAGATTGCAGGTTTTATTTTATGGGGAAATTGAAGTGGTTGGAATTTGTCGAAAATTGATTGTTGAATATTAGAATAAGCGGCTTTCCTGGAGCAACATTCATTGTATTTCTGCCAGCTATGACAGACTCAGATGCGCTTTAATCAATTTTACAAGCCAGATATTTCTAATTATGGCTTGAATAAAAATTCGGTTTTTATTATTAATACCTATCCCTTCAAAAACGATCACATGGCTACGTGGAAAGAATTATATTATTCCATTTAGTGTAACTTCACATAAAAAATTTAAAACAATCCTTTTAACTATGAACCTTAATCACTGCCCCAATGACATATTATTTCACAAAAACTGTAAACTGCTCCTTAGAACAGGCCATTGCCAAAGTAACGGTAGTGAACACCAAAGCCGCAATGCAGAGTGTAAAAAACAAAGAACTGGAAAAATTCGCCTGCGAAGCAGGTAGAATTTTACAGGAGAAAATTGCAGGATTATAAAAACTAATCCCCATACTGGCGACCGTTTTTAGCATTCGCCTTTCCGTCTTAATTCCCCAACAAGGCTATAACACTTTATAACAATCACCTGTTAATAAAAATTTACAAACAGGTGAACAAAAAAACAAGCTCGTTCCCTATATTTGGTTGGCTTAACAGATGAGAGCGTTTGAAAATAAATGAACAAACACATTCACGTATGGCAGAAACATACGCTATATACGTATTTGCTTATATTGGACAACCTAATCAAAAAAAACATAGAAAATGATATGACATTTGGAATAAATAAAGATTAACAAATAAATAAAACAGAGATCAAACATGCAACACAAAAAAGTCAAATTATTTGCATTCCTCTTATTAGGTTTAGGGTTAACTGGTTTAAAAGCACAAGTAGCCATACCATCCTCTGGCGGCAATGCTTCGGGCAGCGGAGGCTCGGTAAGCTACTCCGTGGGACAGGTTGTTTACACCTCCGGCACAGGAACAAATGGCTCTGTGGCACAAGGCGTGCAACAACCTTATGAAATATCGGTTGAAACCGGACTCGAAGTAGCCAAAGGCATCACATTGCAATGCTCAGCTTATCCAAATCCCGCAACTGACTTTGTAAAGCTGATGGTTGAAAACTACACAATTGAAAAGCTGACTTGCCAACTCTATGACATGAATGGTAAACTCTTAAAGAACAAAAAAGTGGAAGGCAACGAAACAAGCATTGATATGAGCAATCTCGCTATTGCAACCTATTTCCTAAAGGTAACCCAAAGCAACAAAGAAATTAAAACATTTAAAATCATTAAAAATTAAACAACAATGAAAAGAATATTTACTATCCTGGCAAGTATAATATTAATGACAAGTGTATGGGCTCAAAGCCCTGAAAAAATGAGCTATCAGGCAGTAATCCGTAACAGCAGTAATGCTCTGGTTACTTCAACTGCTGTTGGTATGCAAATAAGCATTTTACAAGGTTCGGCAAGTGGAACAGTTGTTTACACCGAAACACAAACACCAACTACCAATGCCAATGGTTTGGTAAGTATTGAAATAGGTGGCGGAGTTGGTTTTGATGCCATAGACTGGGCAAATGGTCCATATTTTATTAAGACAGAAGTTGACCCGGCAGGCGAAACAAACTACAGTATTACCGGCACAAGCCAATTATTGAGTGTTCCTTATGCATTACATTCAAAAACAGCTGAAAGCATTACCGGAGGCTTTACCGAGATTGACCCTGTTTTTATTGCTTCACCTGCTATTGGACTTTTATCAAATAATATTACCAACTGGAACATCGCTTTTGGTTGGGGAAATCATGCTACAGCAGGTTATCTGACAAGTTTTACCGAAACCGACCCATCGTGGACTGCCGCAAGCGGCAATTATTACACCAAAATAAATATGCAAACAAGTGGTGCATCGCTATTGCATTTCAACAATTTAACCAACAAACCAACAACAGTTGCAGGTTATGGAATTTTGGATGCTATGACAACTGCACACGCAGCAAACATAATCACAAGCACCAACATTACCAATTGGAACACTGCAT
>DASVHX010000134.1:0-2186 GCA_036382355.1 Bacteroidales bacterium | reverse complement strand
GAAAGCCTTAGATCTCCACCTCAGCGATATGGAACATGAAGCAGCCGAAATGGATAATCCGGTCTAAGCTGTGTCCCTCATATTCTAAGCATACTATACGGTTATGCTGAGATAGTAGTCTCCTGAGCGCAATTTTTTTTTCAACTATTCAGTTAAATATGGATATACTGGCAATGCCCTGCTAAGCTCAATTTCACTAATAACTCTTACCGGGTTTAATACTGGTTCGCCTCTGAATTTTCTCAAAAGATAATTACTGTTAAAGGAAAATGTGAATTTGAACTTTCCGGATTTTATATTGTTATTTAATGGATATAGATATTTATTTCAGATTAGTTATTAACATATAAAGAACATAATCATGAAAAACATCAGTGCAATTTTCGTCATTTTACTATTTGCTGCATGTTATACTAATACCGGTGCACAGACTATGAACAACGCCAATGCTATGCCTATGGCTGTTAAGGCCAATGCTGTGCAAAAGGCGGTTTGTGTTGTTTATCCTACCCAGGGTAATAATGTTACAGGTACCATTACATTTACCAGTGTGGCCGGGGGAATAAAGGTAGTAGCCGATTTGCAGGGCCTGAGCCAGGGCAAACACGGAATACATATTCATGAATGTGGCGATTGTTCGGCTGCTGATGGTTCTTCTGCCGGCGGCCATTTCAACCCGATGTCAAAAAGCCATGGGGCACCTATGGATGCTATGCGCCATGAAGGCGATATGGGCAACATCGAAGCTGATAACACAGGGAAGGCCCATCTGGAATATATTGATAACACGCTTTCGTTACAAGGCGAGACTTCTATCATCGGCAGGTCGGTAATAATTCATAAAAATGAAGACGACTATAAAACCCAACCTACAGGCAATGCAGGCCCAAGAGTAGCATGTGGGGTAATTGGGATCGGAAAGTAAATTAAGGGCTTTGGGAATTTACCATATCCCCGGTTATTTAACTGCTATATCTCAATCTCACCCTGCAGATAGGTGACGGCTTGCCCGGTTATCTTTACACGATCACCGCGATATTCGCATGTTAAATCCCCTTGTCGTTTCGAAAGTTGTTTTGCCGTCAGGTTATTCTTACCAGTTATTTTGCTCCAGAAAGGTATGAGCGTGGTATGCGCTGATCCTGTTACCGGATCCTCGTTTATCCCGCTTTGGGGCGCGAAAAACCGTGATACAAAATCTACATTGGTTCCTGCTGCAGTAACAATAATGCCGCGGCAATCAACTGTTGAAAGCAAATTGAAATCGGGATGAAGATCTTCGATCTCTTGCTGAGTCGAAAAGTGCAGTAAAAAATCAGTTTTACCTTTATACGTTTTTATGGGCGTAGCACCAAGCGCTGCGATGAGGGCTTTGGGCGTATTTACTTCATTGTAGTTATCTGTCGGAAAATCAAGTGTAAGGTTCGCTCCGTTTTTTTCTACTGATAACAATCCGCTATGGCGGGAATGAAAGTGAATGATTCCGGACGGATAATTATAATATTTAAATAAAACATAAGCTGCCGCTAAAGTAGCGTGGCCGCATAAATCAACTTCAACTGTTGGGGTAAACCATCTTATTTTAAAATCATTGTCCTTCTTTACGATAAAAGCCGTTTCTGCCAGGTTATTCTCCCCGGCAATATTTTGCATTTTTTCTGCTTCAATCCATTCGTCCAAAACACAAACGGCTGCAGGATTGCCATGAAACACTTTCGATGTGAACGCATCTACCTGGAATAACTTAATTTTTGTTGACATATTTTTGTTCTTTGCAATTATCAATCTGACTAATAAACCGGTTGTTCACAAAGCAGGTCTCTAATGAAAATATGCCGCTTTGTTCATATCACTTACTGTTTTGAATTTTACGGGCGGATTTAAATAACCGGCCAAAAACTTATAGATTTTTAACCTGATCTCTTTTCCGATTGCTGTGTCAATACGATCGAAAGAATGTCCTCCTTCAATACCCTTGAATATTTCGTATTCAAATTTCTTATTTTCTGCCTTGAGAGCTTGAATAAGATGTTCTACTTCCAACACATTTACATCGTCGTCAATCGTATTGGTATGAATTAAAAGTGGAGTTTTCAGTTTGGCTGCATTCCAGGCAGGACTGCGACGTTTGTACTCTTCAACATTTTCATTTACCGTTTTACCAATATGATAACTGGCAGAAAAGA
>DASVHX010000133.1:0-3843 GCA_036382355.1 Bacteroidales bacterium | reverse complement strand
TTCATAAAGTTCGAGCCTGTATAGCAGCAGCCCGAGACTAAGCCAGGCATCGGCGTTATATGGAGATTCGTTAATAAAGTTTTCAAAGAATGCTATACCTTCGTCGAGGCGGTTACCCAGATCGTAGCAAACGCTGAGTTCGGTAAGCACGTTGTCCATTGCAAAATCGTTGGTAATTGCAAGGTGGAAATGCTCAATGGCTTTATCGTATTGTCCCAATGTCATGTATTCGTTGGCAATTTCCATATAGATCATACCAACGTCTTCCGATTCGTCAACTTCGGCAGCCTTATTTAATTCATCAATGGCATCGTTATGCCTGTTCATCTGACTGTAGATGGCTCCACGTGTGCGGAAAATATCGGCGTTACGCGGATCGATAGCTTCTACCGTGGACAGCAGGTGGAGTGCGTTTTCGCCTTTGTCGGTCCAAAGGAGCAACTGCGCCTGTTTTACCAATAAACTCATGGTTGATGGATGTTGTTCCAATGCCAGGACTATGGTTTTTTCGGCACGTTCCAGATCGCCGAAGAAAAACTGGAATTCAATCAGGTCTTCAAATTCTTCCACATCGAAGAAGGAATATCCTTCTCCTTCGAGCATCTTTTCCAGCCTGGCCATAAGTGGGCCTATAGTGTCGTCTTCGTTTGGTTCAAAAGAAATACTCATCGTAATTTGTTGTACTCCGTGTATATATTAGTCGTACAAAAGTAATAAAAATAGCAGTCTCATGTTTGGTGAAAAATTTTAGTAAAAATAGGGAAGGGGTGAGGCAAGTAATGTAAAAAATGCTAAATCCAAAAATAGGTTTACTTTTCAGGTAAACCTATTTTTCGATCTGTCATTTTTATTCCTTATTTTGTAATAAGCAGATTGGTTTTTAGCCTTATATCAGTCGATGAACTGCCTGCCATGATCACAAAATTGCCCGGTTCCACTTTCCAATCCTTGTTAGCGACATCATAGTAAGCAAATGAGCGGGAATTAAGGTGCATAGTTATTTCTTTTTCCTGAGCTGGTTCAAGAGTTACTTTGGCGAAACCTTTAAGTTCTTTTACCGGGCGTGAAATCTTGCTGTGATCATCCGCTATATAAAGCTGAACGATTTCACTTCCAGCAGCTTTACCTGTATTTTTTATCTTTAATGTAACCAGGTATGTGCCTTTGTCACTTTTAACAACACTTAATCCGGAATAACTGAATGTGGTGTAAGATAATCCATATCCAAACGGGAAAGTTGGGTTAAGGTTATTCTTTTCAAGGTAGCGGTAACCAACAAAAATACCTTCAGCATAAGGTACCTTCAGGCTTTTATCCATATAACCCTTATAAGCAGGTGTTTGATCATATCCGCTGATAAACGAAAAAGGCAATTTACCGGATGGATTGTGTTTCCCGAACAGGATTTCAGCAATCGCGTTTCCGCCTTCCTGTCCCGGGAAGAAGGCTTCAAGCAGCGCAGGCACTTTTCCCAGCCAGGTTCCTGTAATTACCGGTGTTCCTGTATTTAGAACTACAATAGTGTGTGGATTGGCTTCAGCAACTGCTTTAATAAGTTTATTCTGGTTACCCGGAAGGTTAAGACCTCCGATACGGTCAAAACCTTCGCTTTCGAAAGCATCTGAAGTTCCTGCAAAAACAATGGCCACATCGGCGCTGCGGGCGGCTTCTACTGCATCGGCAATCAAAGTATTCTTAACCTTTATAACCGGAAGATCCCATCCGAGTATGAGTACTGATTCGCCACCAGCTTCATAGTATTCCACCTTAATATCATAGGACTTGCCCGCGATCAGATCGATCTTTGCTGAATCAACCGTAGTGCCGTGATCACTCCAGTTATCAATGAGTTTTTTACCGTCGATGAACAGCCTCACTCCGTCATCGCTTGCAGTGAAGAAAGTATATTTACGCGTTACAGTTGGTGTTAAGGAGCCACTCCAACGAACAGAATAGTTGTCTTTACCGATTCCGGGGGCAGGCGGTTTATTCTCCCAAATGAAGTATAAAACAGAGTCGATCCGTGTAAGTGCCGGAGACCCCTCGAGTTTGGTATTTTTAAAAAACTCTGCTTTCAACCCATAACCTGTCCTGCCTTCAGGTTTGAGGAATTGTTTGCCAACGGGTAGCAGAGGAGTTGATTGTAATTCATCACCTTGTGCATAAATTACTTCCACATTCTTTCCAACTAATGATTTAATACCATCGAGAGGAGAAACTGAATAATAAGGATTTATATGTGAACTTCCACCGCCACCTACACGGGCGATGGCTGCATTGGGTCCGATCACAGCAATTTTCTTCACTTTAGTAATATCAAGTGGAAGCAAATCCTTTTCGTTTTTCAATAATACAATGCTTTCTTTCGCAATGTCGAGTGCCAGTTTTTTGTGCGCTTCGCCCGCAAGAACCGTTGTATCAGGAATTAAAGTGTTGTCAAATAAACCGGCCATGAATTTTACTCTTAAGATACGGCGAACCTTATCATTGATCATTTCTTCGGTAACCTTACCTTCCTGAATTGCTTTTTTCAGATTTTCTGTCGAAAAAACATTAGCAATCGGCATTTCCACGTCGAGACCATGCTTTGCTGCATTTACCGTTGAATGGGTAGAAACCCAATCGGAAACAACCAATCCTTTAAAGCCCCATTCTTTCTTCAGAATATTGGTAAGTAAATTCTGGTTTTCGCTGCACCACCAACCATTTACCTTATTATAAGCCGACATCACGGTATAGACGCCACCTTCTTTAACTGCAGCTTCAAAAGCAGGCAGGTATATTTCATGCATGGTGCGTTCATCTGCCTGAACATCAATTTCTGTCCGTTTCCATTCCTGGTTATTCAGGGCAAAATGTTTTATACTGGAAATCACATTCTTTCCTTGAAGTGCTTTGATATAATTTACGGCCAGGCGGCTTGTCAGATAAGGGTCTTCACCATAACTTTCAAAATTTCGTCCCCCGGCAGGAAACCTGTGGATATTTACACAGGGGCCTAGAAGGTAGTTTCGGCCTTTGGCATGTGTCTCTTCTGCAAGAGCTTCGGCAAACCTGGTTATCAGCACGGTGTCCCAAGTGGCAGCAATGGAGACTCCGGAAGGAAAAGATGTAGATTTTCCCCATCTCACGCCCAGAGGGCCATCTGTCATCTTGAAAGCGGGAATCCCCAGGCGATCATTCACTTTTGTGTCGAATCCATCATTATCGCCTGTCCCTACAAGTTGTTCCAGCTTTTCATCCAATGTCATTTGCTTTAACAAATCCTCAACCCGATCTACAGTCTTTGCTTTCGGGTTTTTGTAAAGCGACTTTTGCTGGCAACTTTGCGCTATTGTAAAGATTATTGTTGCCAGAACAAGATTGATCAGAATCCTTTTCATATCATTATAAATTAAGATTTATGTTTCTAATAATACAATCTATTGTTTAACCTCCTTATTCCACAGAAAAATTAAAACTGGTCTTCGATTAAAAGTGAACCGGATTATTTATTTAATTACCAATGTTTGGATTGAATGTGGCAGACTGGTAGTTTCTGCAGCCTGGCCTTTAATCCAGATACGGTAAGGGATTTTATCATTGCTCTGGTTCATAACCACAACAGCAATCGTTCCATCTGTGTTAAGAAATGCAGTAGTAAGTAATTGTCCACGGCTTGAAGAACTGATTATCCTTTTTGCTCCGGGGCGTATGAACTTCGAGAAATGCCCGATATAATAAAATGAATTGAGATAATTGATTTGCCCGGTATGCGTATCGGCATGAACAGGGGCAAAACAAAAGTTCCCGACATGATTGGGGCCGCCAGTTTCATCCAGCAGGATATTCCAGTCGGTCCAG
>DASVHX010000132.1:0-4975 GCA_036382355.1 Bacteroidales bacterium | reverse complement strand
CGCCGGGGGCACTTGCCCCGATTCATAAAATGTTCGTATGTCGCTAAAAATCCAGGGATTTCCGACAGCGGCCCTGCCAATCATCAGAGCATCTACGCCATAGCGATCGAAAAATTCCACTGCTTTTTGGGGGCTGTCGATATCGCCGTTGCCAATAATGGGGATATGAATGCGTGGATTGTTTTTCACTTCCCCTATAAGCGTCCAGTCGGCTTTGCCAGTATACATCTGTGCCCGGGTTCGGCCATGAATGGTAAGGGCTTTTATGCCAACATCCTGCAGCCGTTCTGCTATATCTACAATGTTTTTCTGTTTATCGTCCCAGCCCAGGCGCGTTTTAACTGTAACGGGCAGGTTAGTGCAGCGGACAATGGCTTCTGTCATGCGGGCCATTTTGGGTACGTCGTTCATAAGCCCGGCACCTGCTCCTTTTCCTGCGACTTTTTTTACAGGGCACCCAAAATTTATATCGATCAGTTCGGGCTTAGCTTCGGCAGCCATTTGAGCGGCTCGTTCCATGGATGTTATTTCGTTTCCGAAAATCTGGATACCAATAGGCCTTTCGCTGGCTTCGAAGCGAAGTTTATGTTGGCTTTTCAAGGCATCCCTGATGAGGGCTTCCGACGAAACAAATTCAGTATACACCAGATCGGCTCCAAATTCACGACATATCTGCCGGAATGAGGAATCGGTAATATCTTCCATAGGAGCGAGCAGGAGTGGGAAAGCTCCAAGATCAAGGTGGTCAATTTTCATTGAAAGGTTGTAAATTCAATAGCATAAAGCGAAGTACAAAAGTAATGTCTAATTTTGTGCGGATAGCCGGATGTCCGGTGGTTAGCGGAATTTCTTTTATGCATATATCAGGTATTTACAGGCAGGCATCTCCGTTCAGGCAGTTTTTTTTGTTAATGTTTCTCCTCATCACGCTGCTTATTTTTTCGACGCTCATTGGTTTATTGATGCTTGTTCCGATTTACGGAGTATCTATTATTGAGAAGTTGTCAGCAATTTCCGATTATTCCGATCCCCAGGTAGTTGGAATCCTGAAATACCTTCAGATTGTAAACCAGGTAGGAATGCTGATACTTCCTGCTGTCATTTTTGCATGGCTAGTCGACAGTGTGCCATTTGAATACTTACGTGCACGTCAAGTTCCCGGATGGCGCAACCTGCTACTGGCCACACTTATTGTTATTGCTTCGATGCCATTAATAAGCTGGTTTGTGGAATTGAATGAGGCCATGCGTTTGCCTCACTGGCTGATGGGCGTAGAGGATTGGATGAAAACTGCCGAGGATAATGCCACCAAAATAACGAACGCATTCCTTTTGACAGGTTCATTAGGAGGATTTGCACTAAATATGCTGATGATCGCCATTTTGCCGGCTATCGGCGAAGAATTTTTATTCAGAGGAGTCTTTATGCGATTGTTCATTCGTTGGTTTAGAAACAACCACGGTGGAGTGTGGATGGCTGCCTTCATTTTCAGCGCTATTCATATGCAATTTTACGGCTTTGTACCAAGGTTGCTGTTGGGAGCGGCATTCGGTTATCTTTTTATCTGGACTGACAATATATGGGTTCCCGTTGCAGCGCACTTCGTTCAAAATGCCACCTCGGTAGTAGTAGCCTGGCTGTTTGGAAATGGAACCATAACCGGCTCGGCAGATGATTTTGGCCAAACGGACAATGTGTTCATCATTGCAGCATCTGCGCTATTGGTGGCCATTTTTCTTTTCCTTGTTTTTAAAAGGAGAAAAATCGAGTCGGAAAATGAGAAGAAAGATCCTGGTATTCAGGTCCTCTGATAAACTATATCGTGAGTTCACCACGAAGTGGCGATTGCAACAGTACTTCGATTTCCGGCCGCGAATAACCTTCACCCAGGAGAAACATCATTTTAGCTATTGCGGATTCTGTCGTGATGTCGTAACCGCCGATTACTCCGATCCGACCAAGTTCAACGCTTGTTTCATATTTACCCATATCCACTGAACCTCCTTTGCATTGTGTTACATTGTAAATGATTATTCCACGATTAATAGCTTCGGAAAGAGCAGAAATAAACCATTCGTCGGTAGGAGCGTTTCCTGCGCCGTAGGTTTCGAGAATTACGCCCTTCAATCCGCCGATATGCAGGATGCTGCTCACAACATTCTCGCTTATTCCCGGGAAAAGTTTCAGTATGGCAACATTCGTATCGAGTAGCGTATGAACTTTCAGATGCTTGAAATTCGGGTTTAAGATAGCGTTACGGTTATAGCGGATATGAACGCCAACTTCGGCCAATACGGGGTAGTTACCTGATACAAATGCGTTGAAATTCTCGGCATTGAATTTATTGGTCCGGTTGCCACGCATCAGTTTATTCTCGAAATAGATAGCCACTTCGGGTACAATGGGCGTTTCGTCTTCGCGGGCGGCGGCAATCTCTATGGCATTAATAAAATTATCCCGGCCATCGGTACGCACTAAACCCAAAGGCAATTGCGATCCGGTAAAAATTACAGGTTTGTTTAGGTTTTCGAGCATAAAACTGAGCATCGACGCGGAGTACGACATGGTATCAGTGCCATGCAACACTACAAAACCATCGTATTTCTTGTAGTTTTCCCCAATCAGTGTAGCCAGGCGTACCCAGAAAGTTGGATTCATATTGGAAGAATCGATAAGCGGTGCCAAGGAAAGAGATTGAATTTTGAATTTAAAATTTTCCAGTACCGGCATCACTTTATACAGGTCCCCGAAATCGAAAGGCTTCAACGCCCCTGTTTCAATATCTTTTATCATGCCAATTGTTCCGCCGGTATATATTACCAGGATGGAAGTTTGTGATTCCATATGCTATTGTTTAGTATTGATATTAAAGAGATTCCGGGCATTTGCAGTCGTAACAACGGCAACTTCGGCCAGTGGGATATTCTTCAACGAAGCTATCTTTTCGGCAATCAAAGGAATATAAGCGCTTTCGTTGCGCTTGCCTCGAAAAGGATCGGGCGCCAGGAAAGGTGCATCGGTTTCGAGCACCATATGCTCCAGTCCTGTTTCTTTGATAACTTCCTGTAATCCTGAATTTTTGAATGTAACAACGCCTCCTACGCCAAGCAGAAAACCAAGTTCGGTTACCCTTCTGGCTTGCTGAATGCTGCCCGAAAAGCAATGGAAAACACCACGGAGGCATGCATCTGCTTCTTCGTGCAACATTGAATATACCTGTTCAAACGAATTTCGCATATGAACTGCTACAGGTAAATGTAGTGTTTTTGCCAGTTTCAGTTGATGCCTGAATACAATTTGCTGCTGTTCCAGGTGGGTTTTATCCCAGTAAAGATCAATGCCAATTTCGCCAATGGCGAAAAACTTCCTTTCGTTCAGTTGTTGATCCACCATTGCCAGTTCATCACGGTAATCGTCTTTTACAGAAGTTGGATGCAAACCAATCATCGGCAGGCAATGTTCAGGCCAGGCATCGCATAGGCTTAATAGCGCAGGAAGCGAAGCCCTGTCGATATTCGGAAGTAAAAATGTTCCGACACCAGCCTGTATGGCCCGGCTTATCATTTCGTTGCGGTCGGCATCAAATTCCTCTAGGTAGAGATGCGCGTGTGTATCTATGAATTGCATGGGGCAAAGGTAAGGGAATTCACTTTCGGCATGTTGCCGGGTAATTTTACTTATCAATAGGTTATTTACGCTTGTTATCGCATCATATGCAAACAGCATGGAAAGTGAAGCATACCTGTGTTTTTGTATCTTTGCCTAAAAGCTCAGCTATTGAAGAAGATATTGGTTATACGGTTCAGTTCTATCGGCGATATTATTCTTACAACTCCCGTAGTTCGATGCCTTGCCACACAAATGCCCGAAGCCGAAATCCATTATCTCACCAAGAAGAGTTTCGCGCCTATACTTGCCAATAATCCATATATCAAGAAGGTTATTGCTTTTGAAGGTAGCCTGCGCCAGTTAATTCCTGTCCTGAAAGCTGAAGATTACTCGCATATCGTGGATTTGCACAAGAACTTGCGCTCGGTTTACATCCTTGCCCGGATGCGTAAATCATTTTCCACATTCAGCAAGTTGACCTTCAGGAAATGGTTGTTGGTGAAATTTGGGATCAACATTATGCCGAAAATACATATTGCCGAACGTTACATGAAGGCAGTTCAGCGTTTCGGCGTGGTAAACGATGGGAAAGGACTTGATTTTTTTATTCCTCCGGCAGATGTTGTCGATCTGCAGGTATTTCCTGCAGCTTTCCAAAATGGCTATAATGGAATTGTGATCGGGGGCAAGCATAACACCAAAATCTTACCTGTTGATAAAGTTGTTGAGATCATCCGCAAATCAGAACTACCTGTAATCCTTCTCGGTGGACCCGAAGATCACACCAATGGCGAAACAATCAGAACAGCCATTGGCGATAAGATATTCAATGCCTGTGGACAATTTTCGCTTATGCAATCAGCTTCGCTGGTAAAGCAGGCCAGGGCCATAGCCAGCAACGACACAGGCCTGATGCATGTAGCGGCAGCTTTCAACAAAAACATCATTTCAATATGGGGAAATACAGTTCCTGAGTTTGGAATGTCTCCTTATATGCCCGATGCGCATAGCGGGAAAACGGCCATTGCCGAGGTACACGGGCTTAAATGCAGGCCATGCAGCAGGATCGGGTTCGACCAATGCCCCAAGAGTCATTTTCGTTGCATGAAAGATCAGGATACAGAAAAGATAGCGAGCCAATTAAACGATTTTTCTAAACTCAGCTGATAAAAGGATTGTTGCGGCGTTCGAAACCGATGCTGGTAGCAGGTCCGTGCCCGGGATATACTTTGAACGAATCGGGCAGTGTGAAGAGTTTTTCGCGGATACTCGCCAATAGCAGGTCCAGGTCGCCGGTGGGCAGATCAGTACGTCCGATGCTTTCCTGGAAAAGAACATCTCCGGTTACTACAAAACTATCGGCATC
>DASVHX010000131.1:0-5872 GCA_036382355.1 Bacteroidales bacterium | reverse complement strand
TTCATGTAATTCCAGTGCCCGTGTTAACGCCAGTTCGTCCCAGGGATTGATGATCCATTGTGTCCCGGCGAGATCAATATTCAGGCCATCAGCCGTAAGCTTGATCTTTGTTGTGGTATCGGGCACAGTGCTTATGCAAACGATTACTCTCATTTTGCTGATTAATTTTGTTGTTGAAACAAATATTGCGGCACTTAAGTTTTGCAGAAATAGTTGCGAATGCTATTTCAGAATTTCTCTCGAAATAATAATTTGCTGAATTTCTGAAGTACCTTCGTAGATCTGTGTCAGTTTTGCATCCCGCATCAGGCGTTCTACATGATATTCCTTCACATAACCATAGCCACCATGAATCTGAACAGCTTCGGTGGTCACCTCCATGGCAATTTCGGCTGCGTAATATTTTGCCATAGCACTGGCAAATCCATAGGGTAACTGTTGATCTTTTAACCAGGCAGCCTTCAGGCAAAGATTGCGTGCGTTCTCAATTTTTACAGCCATGTTGGCCAACTTAAAAGCTACCGCCTGATGGTTTGCTATTTCAGTACCGAATGTTTTCCGTTCTTTGGAGTATTTTAAGGCTCTTTCGTACGCTCCGGAGGCGATTCCCAAAGCCTGTGCTGCAATTCCGATGCGGCCACCTTCGAGCGTTTTCATGGCAAATGTAAACCCAAACCCGTCGTCGCCAATGCGATTTTCCTTAGGTACAACTACATCGTTGAACATCACCGAATGGGTATCGGAACTGCGCATTCCCATTTTATCTTCGTGAGGCCCTACCGAAATACCCGGTGAGTGTCGGTCTACCAGCAGGCAGTTTATTCCTTTGTGTTTCTTTTCGGGATGCGTTTGGGCAATCACCAGGTATGTACTGGCCGTGTTGCCATTCGTGATCCAGTTTTTTGTACCGTTGAGCAAGTAATGGTCATCTTTGTCCTCGGCTTTAGTATGTTGTGAGGTGGCATCCGAACCGGCTTCGGGTTCGGACAACAGAAACGCGCCAATCTTCTCACCCCGGGCCAGCGGTTTTAGGTATTTCTCTTTTTGTTCTTCTGTACCAAAAGCCTCAATGCCATAACATACCAGGGAATTATTCACCGACATGATAACACTTACAGAGGAATCGATCTTCGAAATCTCTTCCATTGCCAGCACATAGCTTACTGTATCCATGCCTCCTCCGTCGTATTTTGGATCGACCAGCATACCCATAAAACCCAGTTCAGCGAGCTTCTTTATATGTTCCGTGGGGTAGATGGCGTGTGTGTCGCGTTCGATAACATCGTGAATCAGTTCGCGTTGGGCGAAATCGCGGGCAGCATCGCGGATCATTATTTGTTCCTCGGTAAACTCAAAGTTCATGACGTAGATTTCTTAAGAATAGTGAATACTGGCTTATCAATGGGAAACAAATATATATAAAAAGTAAGCTATCTAAAGTATATATATAGATGTTTTATTTTGAACCCTGTTAAGATGAAAAATTCTGACAAAATTTTTCTTCCCTGACGTTGAATCAGGAAGAAAATCAAAATGGAAGGAGTGATAATCAAGTTGTCATTGCCCGTTGATGTGCAACAGCTTTTCCAGTTGATGATATTGGATGTTGTATACTTTTTTAATGTTTTTAATTTGATCCAATATGGACTCGTCTACTTTTCCATTCCCTTTCTTAATTCCTACGATCAAAACATTTTTTGGTGTATGTTCAGTTGAGATAAACTCGAACACTTTTGTTTTATAGCCATAGGCTTCGAGCACCAGCGCCCGGATACCATCCGTGAGAATTTCGGCCTGCCGCTCTTCCAATATTCCAAACTTGGTAATCGATTTGAGATCATTCTCCGGATTAATCTGTTTCCTGACTTGCTTATGACAGCAAGGCGCACATATAATTACCTTCGAATCGGCACGAATGCCGCGGTATATTGCGTCGTCGGTAGCCGTATCGCAGGCATGCAGCGCAATCAGCATATCAATTTGCGCTAATTCTGTCGTTTCGATGCTACCTGTCTGAAATTTCAACTTGCCGAACCCGGCCATCTTCGCTATCCTGTTGGAACTTTCAACAAGTTCATTCCTGAGTTCAACACCAGTTATCTCTGCTGAAAGCTTTAAAACATTATTTAAATAATCATACAAGGCAAACGTGAGGTAACCCTTTCCCGATCCCATGTCCACGATATGGAAGCCAGAAGGTAATGCTGCCGAACTCACGATGCTGTCTGCAATCTCGATGTATTTGTTGATTTGCCGGAATTTATCCTCCATGTCCTTCTTTACTTTCGCATCGGCAGTGGCAATGCCTAGTTCGCGTAAATAAACATTGTTCTCCAGGGTAATGAAGCGCTTCTTTATTTTGTCATGGGTATAAAGTACGGCTTCTGTTATGGTTGGCGGCGTTTTGCTCATCCGGCTGATTCCATTTTTATTCACGGTATAATGCCAGTCGGAAATGGTTGTAAACAAATCAGCCTGGTAAAAATCTTTATCAAGTATTTCCCCTATTAAGGCTATGCCTACCTCAAAATCAAAATTCTTAGTAATATCTTTTGTGGGATACCTGTATACAAAGGACAATTTCATGCCTGTTTTGAGGACTGCGGCTTTTGCAAAAACGTTTTTTAAAGTGTTGCTGTCGTCGCGTTTATGACTGATTGTAATTTTTTGGAATTCTTTATTTTCCAGGCTATTCAGAATATAGTCCAGGAAAAGCTGAAGGTTATTTGCCTGCATAATTCTATTTTAAATACAAGTTGATGTCGGTAATTAGCATAAATCATAATTCCGCATTTCAAATAAAGATTGGCCAAAGGTACTATGTTCTCAGTAATTAAATTTGAGTGAATGTAATACTTCCGGCACGATCAACTATTTATATAAATTGTGTTCTATTAATGAATTCGGCTTTAATTGGCCTCGTGGGAACACCTAAAGGTCTAATTGCCGAAAGATTACTCATCGGACGTCACTCAATGATTAATATCCAAACAGTTCTGATAATTTCTAATCCGGCGAACTTTAAATCGTTATCCTATTTTTATTTAGTCTTAATAGGTATTATGGCCTTTCTTTTATTTACCTTTGTAAAAAAAAATCATGGTTACCGTTAACTCGTTGACTGACAATGCAGATCGCTCCTGGTTGAAGGTGATTTCGAATTATAAATACCCCGAAATTAGTCGAAGTATGTGGCAGTTGATCAATACATTCATTCCCTATGTTATTCTTTGGGTTGCAATGTATTATTGCCTTTCCATCTCATACTGGTTGGTATTGCTGCTTACCATACCTGCATCTGGCTTTCTTATCAGGTTGTTCATCATTTTTCACGATTGCGGGCATGGATCATTTCTACCTTCGAAGCGGGCCAATGACATTATCGGAATTTTGATAGGAATACTAGCATTCACCCCCTATTTCCGCTGGCATCATGCACACATGATACACCACCGTACTGCAGGAAATCTCGACAAACGCGGTTCAGGCGATGTGTGGACCCTTACGGTGGAAGAATACAGGAAACTATCCAAAAGCCGCCAAAGAGCATACCGTATTTATCGGCATCCGTTAGTGATGTTCGGCATCGGGGCTGCACTCATGTTTTTCTTCAGCAATCGTTTTACACGCAAACATTTCGAGCTAAAGGAAAGAGTTAGCGTGTATCTGACCAACCTTGCTCTGCTGCTATTTGCCACTGTGATCAGTTTCCTTATCGGATTAAAGGCATTTCTGCTGATACAAATGCCGGTTATGTATTTTGCAGCAACTGCAGGCGTGTACCTCTTTTACGTACAACATCAGTTTCCGGATGTACAATGGGTGCGCGACAAAGAATGGGATTATAAAACGATTGCACTCGAAGGAAGTTCGTTCTTAAAATTACCTAAAATTCTGCAGTTCTTTAGTGGTAATATCGGGTTTCACCACATCCATCACCTGAGTTCCAAGATTCCTAACTATAAACTGGAGAAATGTCACAGAGAAAATGAATTATTCAAGGATATTAAGCCATTAACTTTCGCCGAAAGTTTCCGCTGCCTTAAACTCAGGCTTTGGTACGAAGAAAAACAACGATTGGTGAGCTTTAAGGAACTAAGACTTGCCCTAAAGAACAGATTAAATATGGCTTGATGCTTTATTCCTGATTAGTACTGTCGATAAGAGAAATCCCATCCGTTTCGAGTTTGATGACCTTTTTTCTGTAAAGGGCTCCTACAGCTTTTTTGAATGTTTTTTTGCTCACGTTAAACATCTGGGAAATGATATCAGGAGGCGTTTTATCCGTAACATTCAGGAATCCTTCGTTTTTCCTGAGATAAGCAAGGATACGTTCCGATAGTTTATCTACCTTTTCGTACCCAGGTTTCTGCAGGCAAAGATCAAGCTTGCCATCATCCCGCACTTTTTTGATGAATCCTTTTATCTTCTGTCCTTTGTGTAATGGTTGAAATACCTCATTTCCATAAATTATTCCTTCATTAATGTTATTGACGATTGCTTTATATCCCATGTCCGTCTGGTTATAAATAAGCAAATCTACTTCCTGGCCATCATCATATTCGGTTTGTTCGAGGTCGAGAAACTGGTCCAGTTTGGCTGAAGCTGCAATGCGGTTGCTTTCAGTGTCGAAGTATACATATACAACGTAGGTCTTACCTTCCTCCATTTTCACTTTTTGTTCACGAAAAGGTACGAGCAAATCCTTTTGAAGGCCCCAATCCAGAAAAGCACCCACTTCATTTACCGATACAACTTCCATCCCGACAAATTGACCGACCATGGCATTGGGAATTTGAGTAGTGGCAATGATGCGGTCCTCAGAATCGAGGTAAATGAATACCTCAATCATATCGTCGATCTTACAATTTTCGGGAACATACCTTTTGGGCATGAGAATTTTGCCGAGTTCAGCACCATCGAGATAAACCCCAAAATCAAGATCTTTAACAACTCTAAGGGTGTTTAATTTGCCAATTTCTGTCATGAAATGAATGTATATATATTTTGCAAAGTTAAACTAAATGTGGCTGTTGGCTTTTGGCTATTTGCTTTTGGCAGATTTCAGTTCAAAATTAGTTCGAGGATATTAAAAGCAATTGGACCCTTGCTTTTCGGAATTTAGATGTTGTTTGGTAAAGAATTGGAGCTAACAGCTAACGGCTGATAGCCTCACTTTTTGTCCGCTGGTTTTAATGAAGGATAGTCGATGTAACCCTTTTCGCCCCCGGCATAAAAAGTACTTACATCCGGCTCGGTTAAAGGTACTTGTTCCGCGAAACGTTCCGGCAAATCGGGATTTGAAATAAAAAGACGGCCATAAGCAACCATATCAGCAATTCCCTCGCGAAGAGCAGCCTCACCTTTTTCCTGATTGTAGTTGCCGGCAGTAATAAGTGGAGCTTTCCAAAGAGGGCGGAAATATCGGGCTACTTCACGGATCATATGCGGATAATTGTCCAACGGAAGCATTGGTTCTACCAGGTGAAGATAAGCAAGGTTAAATGAATTAAGTTTTTCGATAAGATAAGTGAACAAACCTGCCGGGTACGTGTCGTCCATGCCATAACGCACATTGCTGGGAGAAAGGCGGATTCCTACCCGCCCACTTCCCCATACAGAGCAAACAGCAGCAACAATTTCGAGTGCTAAGCGGGCACGGTTTTCCATGCTGCCGCCATAAGCGTCAATACGGTGGTTGGACGAATCGTGCAGAAACTGATCGATGAGGTAAGCATTGGCACCATGAATTTCTACACCGTCGAACCCAGCCTCCCTGGCATTTTCGGCGGCTTTCCTGTAATCCTCCACAATACCGGCTATTTCACTGGTTTCCAGTGCCCGGGGAACTTCCATGGGCCGGTGACCCTCG
>DASVHX010000130.1:0-10112 GCA_036382355.1 Bacteroidales bacterium | reverse complement strand
GTGTGTCTGAGTTCTGGTTTGTACGGGTTCCACCATCCCTCGGCTATTACTTTGCCATGTCGCAAAATCATGATGCTATGAAATTCATTCTTGCTCTTTGCGGCTGCGTCAAGAAAATCAATAATTCCCTGTGAAGAAACTCCTTCTTTTTCCGGAATGCTCCGAGGTAGTGATGCAGATGGCTGTTCTTTTTTACATCCAACGAGTAAAAAGACAAACATTAAAAGTGCGAAGCTGAATTTTCTTCCGGTCATTTTCATAGAGAATTGAGTTTATATGTTTAATCTGAATAGAATTATCAATCAATAAATGTACAATATATTTCCATTTTAAAGGCTGGTTCACCCTTAAGATGGAAAAGGAACGATTATTATGACTGAAAAAATTGCACTGGGAAAGAAAGGTAAAAACATGAAAATTAAATTCTTTCTTAAAATGGAATAAGTATTCTGAATGATTTGATGTTGTAATTGTATATTTATAGAATGTAGATATTCAATTAGAAAACCATTAATAATTGAGCATTACTTTTCTTACTTATCCTACATTTCTATATCGTATTCTCCCAGATTTAAAGGATATTTACCATATTCGCGTACGAGATTTACAATATACTCATAAGTCTGGCCTGAAACATCGCTCGAAACAGAATGGTCGGATTGAAAAATAAATCCGCCTCGTTTGGCCGCATTTAACTTTTTCAGGACATCACTTTTAATAAGTTCCAGATCTCCGGTTTCCCAGATCTGAATATTATTATTACCGCAATAGCCCATTTTATCGCCATACTGCTTTTTCAATCTGATAGCATCCATATCTGCCTTAACCTCAAGCGGATTGTAAGCATCCAATCCCATTTCGATAAAATCTTCGAAGATCAGGCTCACATTTCCGCAGCCATGATAAATCACCGGAAGATTGTGCTTGTGGCATTCTTCAATCATTAACTTTACCCATGGCTTGAAATATTCGCGCCAGTATTCAGGATCAAAAAGCATGGTTTGTTTGTAAGCTACATCTCCCCATATGACCATCCCATCGAGCAGTCCGTCGGCAGCTACTATTTGCGCCTTGGTACAATCGAGGTAAAACTGGCCGATTTTGTTGATACACCCCCCCAGTTCATCGGGATACATTCCCATCCAGAATAGGGTATGCTCCTGACCAATGAGACGAGTCAGACATTCCGAACACTCAATAACGCTGCCATAAACTGGGAAATCGACATGCAATTTTTTGACTATCTCGACCCAAGCAGGTGTATTACGTTCGAATCCATCGCCCACACCGGAAATCTGGTTATCGCCAGCTTCAAAATAGCGACGTCGATCATTTGGATCATCAAACTCAAAAGCCTGCAATTTCTCAATCGTATCAATATCGAATGACATGAATTCAGGCATCGGAAAATCGAATCGTTTTCGCATTGTCGCGCCAAAACCTGTCTTCACTACCACTTCAATTTCGTTTTCACGGATCGTTTCAAACGAACGGATTGTTGGATCCAGATTTGGATTTGTGACGATCCAGTCAAGGTCATAATAGGTATAGGGCTCAGCGCTATCTGGAAGATTAAGATCTTTCCTCCATCGCTTTACAAAACTGCCCCAGAAAAAATCACTGATTGGAACCCTGTCCGGTTCCTCATGGCGTAAAGCTTTATTCATCCGTTCAAGCTTAGCAAGACAATTTTCCGTTCGTTTCAATTCGCTTCTATTTTTAAGATTACTGATGTTTACTAGTTTATTATAGTTTATTAGTATGATAATCATGATTAGAGAAACAATGCAGAATTTATTTTCCCATTACACTCCACGCGTTTTTGGAATGATACATTCTAATTCAAATGGAAGACCTCCTCCATATCTGCCCACCACTCCCCTTCCAAACGTGTTGGAATAGGTCGCTGCATTGGCATCATGATATCCCACCATTCCTGCGTCTTTGGATCAGCAGCCATCTTTGCCATGTCGGTAGCAAAATCTTCACCGGTGTACTCCATATAAGCAAATAGCAAACCGTCTTTGTGAAAAATTGAGTAGTTGGAGATATTGCACGCGGTGATCATCTCCAATACTTCAGGCCACACTGCTGCATGATATTCTTTGTACTTTTGAAAATTTTGGGGATCAACCCCGATAATTTGTCCAAATCTCTTCATAATCAGTTTATTAGTTATATCTATTTAAGGAAAAACGAATTTTTAACTGCCATAAGATGTTTTATATATACATCTTCAATTAATCCATCTCTACCAGGTGGCACATCTAATAAAAAATTAGTATGACGGGTGTTGCATAGTTTTATTAAATTGCTGAGAACATTAACTTTTTGAAGTTTTATTTCACCGGTATGCCAAAACCACCGACCATCGGCATCGATGCAGTCACTAAGCTCAGCCACATCTTTGTTTTCTGAAGGCGGAACAGCTTTATCAGGATTCGCCTGCTTCCGCCAAGGATATTCATAACTAATGATGTCTGAATTTCTATAGTTATCAGCATTGTTGGCCAATACTATACAGTTGGGTTGTAGTTTATGAATTAAGGCTTTTAGTTGAAGCCAATACTGTCCGGTATATTTATTAGAATACTGATCAAACCACATCAAATCAATTGGTCCGTAATTTATTAACAATTCTGTGATTTGTTTCTCAATAAAACCTTCGAAATCACCTTCGGCTTCAGGCGGTAAACCATGCAGGTCTTTCTGACCAGGCTTTAATGAATTTCCATAAGAGTTGGAAAAATCGCCTGGCATGCAATAATACAAACCAACTTTGATTTTTTCTTTCCGGCATGCATCCACATATTCTCGAACGATATCGCCCTTTCCATTCCTGAAATTTTTGAATGCCGTAATGTCGTGAGTGGTGTATTTGCTATCCCACAAACACCAACCACCTGTATGTTTAACCGTTAAAACCGCATAATTCATTCCTGCCGATTTAATAACTTTTGCCCACTGCTGGCAATCCAATTTTGATGGATGAAAAAGTAGAGGATCTTCATAACCAGTAGCCCATTCTTTATCAGCATAAGTTCCTATATTGAAATGCAAGAACATGCCGTATTTCCATTTGGCAAATTCGTTCTGTTTTTTATTTAGTATAGAGTCTGATTGCGAAATAATTTGACCGCTTACTTGTACTCCAAGTAAACACAGAAAAAAGAAGGCTATTAAACCTCGAATGTAAATAATCTTATTACAATTCATCGTATTTTTTGTTAACGTATTCGTTTATTTTAAATTACAATTAATTTTTTATTCACAAATGCTTAAATATCTGAAGGCAAAATGGCCTGCTACAAAATGATATTTTCAAACACTGATACATAACATTAAGCCTACAACAACACGATTTCATAAATCCCCAGAACCTGCGAGAAACCGGTCAGGAGCAATCTGACTTTTTGAGCAGTGAAATTGGGTAATTTAATTTCAAGCTTGCTTCCAATTGTTGTTCCTTTGTAAACTGATTTCCAAACCTCGCCCGACTTGTATTGCAGTTCAAAGGCATTGACAGCTTTTCCACTCTCATAAATAATTACTTTTGAAACCTTTTCAGGTTTGCTAAAGTCAATTTCGGCCCAGGGGGTTTTATCCTCCTTTGCCGGTTTCCACTCATGACCTACCCAATCACCATTATTAATCGAGGAGACACTATTCCAATCCGGGTTCGGATTACTTGAAGCTGCCACCTTTTTATTGTAGGAAAGCGACTGAGAACCGATATCCATTGGATGAATATCCATTACATTACCGGCCATCTCAATTTCCACAATTGTATTTATAGGAAGTAAATCTTTCCCTGCAAATTCAATAACATTGTTTCCACCTTGTTTGGTGAGCTTCACTTTTCCGCCATCGGCTAAACGGCAACTCTTGATTTTCATCCCCAGATCAGGAATCACTATTCTCGGAGAGTCTCCATACCATTTGAGGATATGAAGAAAAATTGTATTCCCTTTTCGGGTACTTACGCCCCAATCGGTTGGTTTGAACGGTCCTCCTCTGGTACCATAGATTGAGTTTCCATATTTTTGCAGCCATTGACCCATCTCTTTGAGCCGATCAACCTGCAAAGGTTCAATGCGTCCGTCTGACATTGGGCCAACATTGAACAACAGGTTACCGTCGCCTCCTGCGGAGCGGATCAGGCTGTGTAGACACTGTTCGAGTGATTTCACTTCATCATTTGGTTTCCAAGCCCATTGACGTGCAATCGTCATACAGGTTTCCCAGGGACGATCGTTCTGAAAGCCACCCACCCGTTGTTCCGGAGTATCAAAATCACCTTTGGCGCCAGTACGATTATTGATAATGATATCTGGTTGTGTTTTACGGACCAGGTCAATAACCCCTTGTCCGCGAATGGCATCAAACTCCTGTGGTACATCATACCACATCACGAATAGTGGTCCGTAGTTTTTGAGAAGCTCTACCGACTGGTTTTTTAAATATTCCGTGTAACGATCAATATTGGAAGTTGCGCGACGCACGGTTCCGCCTGGGCTTGTCAGCGGAAAATCAGGATGATGCCAGTCAAGTGTTGAATGGTAAAGGCCTAAGGCAATTCCATATTTACGGCATGCAGCCGCAAGTTCTTTCACGACATCGCGTTTAAATGGCGAATTCATGATATTGTAATCGGTGTATTTGGTATCCCACATACAGAATCCATCGTGATGTTTCGAAGTGAAGATGATATATTTCATCCCTGCATCTTTGGCTAGTTTAACCCAAGCTTCGGCATCAAAATTCACAGGATTAAAACGTTTATAAAGCGCGTCGTACTCATCAATGGGAACCTCCTGCCCTCTCGACCACCCAATTTCTGTACCTTTTAGTGTTACAGGTCCCCAATGGATAAACATTCCAAAGCGGGCATCTTTCCACATTTCGATCTTCTGTTCATTCCCAATCAAAGTGCCCCTGGACTTTTCTGCCTGGGAAAATGACCTTCCTGAAACAAGCAGCATCAAGATCGATACCACAGAGATTAGAATCAAATTCTTATTCATTGCTAGTCTGTTTTTATTATTATTGATCAGTTTAAATTATCTGCAAACAACTGAAACTCTTTTATCCCGGAGAAACCCGCCCTCTCCAGAATAACCAGCCTGAATTTTCTTGCGATGACAGGTGTAATGTTCTGTTTCCATTCTCCCATTTTGGTTCCTTTAGCAATTGTCAACCATTTTCCATCCTTTTCATACTGAACCTCGAAACCTTTAATCTCCATTATTTCGGGTTGAAGCTTTAAAGCCAGATCATAGATTTCCTTTGGATTTACTGGACTTGGAGAGCCTTCATAATCGATCCACAGCAAACTTATTTTGCCATAATTAGTTAATAATTCGCGAACCTGTTCCAGTATCCGCTTAGTAAACAGATCGTTGGATTTAGGATTGCGGCAATCGGGATCTTTCCAGTCGGCAGGTGAGAAATACCAGCAAATGGGCATTCCAGCTTTGTGCGCAGCATCTGCCAGCTCTTTGCAAATATCACGGTTAAATGGTGACTTCATGATATTATAACTCGTAGTTTTGGTGTTCCACATGCAAAATCCATCATGGTGTTTTGCCGTGAAAACCATATATTTCATCCCTGCTGCTTTTGCTGTTTCGACCCAAACTTCCGGGTTAAATTTCACAGGATTAAATCCGAGGTAAAGCGAATCGTATTTTGCCTTACCATAACCTTCCCGCGACCAGCTGATCTCTTTTCCGATCCGGCTAACAGGTCCCCAATGAATAAACATCCCAAAGCGGGCCTCCTGCCACCATTCCAGGTTTTTAGTATTCCGGCCCTGACCTTGCGTCATACCAGAAAAAACACAATTGAGCAAAAAATTACAGTTTCTATCCTTAAGGATGGCGAGGTGCCGGTTCACAATGTTATCAACCGACATGAGTTTTTCTTCCGGGAATTTTAGTTGACCAGCCACTGCACTCGAAGCTACATCGTAAGTCGTCGTTTTGCTGTCCCATAAACAAAAACCATCGTGATGTTTGGTCGTCAGAACGGCGTATTTCATGTGAGCACTTTTGGCGGCATCGGCCCACTGCCCACAATCGAGTTTGGCTGGATTAAATGACTTTGGATCCTGGCCCGGTTCAATCCATTCCTTTTCGTGGAAAGTACCCATATTGAAATGGATGAACATTTCGAATTTTAACTTCAGAAAATCTTTCCGTAGTTTTTCCAGCGATTGAGAACTGGCAGATAATGTGAATGATAAGATAAAAATAAATACAAAAAACCTTTGTATCCTTTTCATGTTTAGTTCAATTAAAATTAGAAACTCTATTATTTCTTATTAAAATCTCTTACAGCATCATACATTGCTACAATATTTTCTGGCGGAACATCAGGTAAAATATTATGAACCGTATTGAACACAAATCCACCACCTTTCGAGAAAATTTCCAGACGTTCGAAAACCTGGTCGCGAATCTGCTGTGGAGTTCCAATATTTAGTGTTCCAACCGTTTCGATTCCTCCGCCCCAGAACGTACAATCTTTGCCAAATTCTTTCTTTAGAAAATCGGGTGCCATATTCCAGGCATTGGTCTGCACCGGGTTAAATATCTCGATTCCAGCTTCAATCAAATCGGGCATCAATAACGAAATGGAACCGCACGAATGAATGTAGGTATGCATTTTACTGTGCAATTTCACATAGTCACAAAGGATTTTATGGCGTGGTTTAAACAGCGTTTTATAAGTATCGACATCCATAAACGGACCGGAACTCATCCCAAGATCGTCACCAAAACGGATGATATCTACAATGTCTCCAACTGCTTTGCATACCTTTTCGAGTGTTGCAAGATGCCTGATCATTAACTTATCAAGCATTCTTTCGACATTATCCGGATCGCATATCAGGTCCATCAGGAAGTTGTCCATCCTGCGAAGAAAAGTACCCCATTCAAACAGGTTGCAGCCGCAAACCACGAGCAATGCTTTGTCGGTATTTTGTCGCAGCTTCAATGTATTTTCCCGTAATTTTTGCCAGAAATCTGATTCACCCGCATGATCCCAGGGACTGTGTGCATCACGTGCCCACATAATCCTTCCCATTTCTGCATCCAGGTTCACATAAGAATCAGGATAACCATCCACATAGGGAAAATAGGTCTGATCGAAGAATGTAGCGCCAATTGGCATACGCGAAAGCATCCTTTTCCCGTCGTCGTCATAAGTCTGGTAAGAACCATCGGCCATGCGTGTTGGTTGAAACCATTTTGGGTAGAAGGCATCAGCGCCATTGGCCATCGTCACGGGACTCCAGTCAAAAGGATGATTGTTAAATGTGCGTCCAATATCCAAAACATCAACACCGAACTGATTCAGAACAGACATATCGGGCTGCGCAAGTTGCTGGACTACATCATAAATTTGCACAGGCAGATCATCGCGCCCAATATGTTTAACCAGGTTGCTGTAAGCTATTGCCGATATTCCGGAGCTGGGTGTCGCACCCAGGTCAACCGGCACCCGATCGGGCGACTGGTGATTGATAGCGGCTAAAATGCGTTCACGTGATGTCATCATATGTTTAATATATTGTGTATAGACACGATATATCGCGTCTGTACTTTGTTCTCTAAATTAATCTGTATCTTCCGCCGCTTTCTATATGAGAAATTAGCCAAACTCCATGGACGCGATATATCGCGTCTTGCGTCCATAAATATCGCGTCTCTAAATTGAACCACTAATCCCGATCATAAAGGAAGAAACGATAATGATAACAAGAGAAAAAACCATAAGAAGGTAAACTTTTCGAGATGCGCCTTTCCATTCGTTTCGGAACAGGCCCCAAACTGTGGCAAAAACGATCGTGAGCGCCATCAGGATGCCCCATGAAGTAAAGGTGAAAGGTCCCATTTTGCTTTTACCCATCCCATAAACGATAAACTGACTGAACCAAAGCAATCCGGCTAACAAACCAAAGAGATAATTAGATATCAGCACTTTGGAAGAATCAGCAATCCAGTAATTTTTAAGTGATTTATTTTTAGTACCCAGGTAGATACACCAAATGAGCGTAGTAATAAACGTTCCCGAAAACAAAACGATCATCAGGGGCATCATCGTAAACAAAGGATCGACACCCTGCTTTGCAGCCATTTGCGAGATGGGCAGTCCTTGTTCGAAACCAAGCGACATTGCTGAACCGGTTATTCCAACAAGTACAGCAGCCATTGATCCTTTTACAAGGTTAAACTCACCAATGGATTCCTGCTTTTTGGCATCTGAAACATGTTTATCCTTTAAAATTCCCGCCCAAGCCGAAAGCGCAATTCCGATGCAAGCCACAATAACGCCAAGAATCAACAATATTCCTCCTGAATTATGCATCATCAACTGAAGACGTCCGTCAATCATTGGAGGAATAAGCGTGCCAATAGCGAGCATCAGACCTAAGGAAAGAGCATAACCCAATGACAAACCCAGGTAACGCAAAGCTAATCCAAATGAAAGATTACCGATTCCGTAAACTGCTCCAAGTAAAAAAACAGCAAGAACTGTTTCAGACGATGTTGATCGGATGATCTGAATAAAATCGGGAGAGAACACCAGACAGGCGGTCAGCGGAAACAGGATATAAGCTCCAAGACTGAAAACCATCCAATAGGTTTCCCATTCCCATCCTTTGATCTTTCCAAAAGGGACCGCAAAACTCCCGGATGAGAAAGCGCCAAGAGCAATCAATAGAATTCCAAATAAAATATTAAAATTCATAGTTCAGTTAGTTTATAAAGCAGTCTAATATTCAATCAGTTATAAAATTGAGCTACAACCATTACAAACTTAGAAAACTAAAGTCGGTTTTAATTGAACATTTCTGGCAATTAATTGCACATTTACGCTATTTGAAATTGTCAGATTCCATTACCTTTGAAAAATACTTACCTTCAAACGCTTAATATTTCAACTTATGTACCCGGTAGAAATTGGTCAATCGATTTCGATTGAGTTAAAAAATATTGCACGATTAGGATTTCCACAAACTGAGAACTGGTCAAATATCAACAGTCCGTTTTCCCGAATGTATTTAGTTACGGAGGGAAAAGGTCAACTGGCAATCGGTAATGATACGATTAAACTTGAAGCCGGCTACCTTTACCTGATTCCAAACTTCACTACATGCAATTACCAGTTTAACGAGGGACTTTCGCACATCTATATCCACTTCAATTTAACAACAGATAACGGGATCAATATTTATCATCTCTTTTCAATATGCAATAAAATCGCCGCAAATGATTTAGATGTCCTCCTGTTTAACAGGCTTCTGACGATTCTACCCCATATGGAACTTCCACATCACGATCCGATGGTCTATCAGACAAAACCATGGATCATAAAGAAAATAGAATATCAATCAGTCGGACAGCATCTTGAAGCATTGGGAATCATCCGTCAGCTTTTTTCGCGCTTTTTAAGTGCCGGAAGTGAAAACGACATGAGCAGTTTCCTGATTTACAAAATCCAACCTGTTTTGGTTTATATTCAAAGCAACCTGAACAACGATATCACCATTGACGAACTTTCTGCCCTCGCCTTTTTTTCCAAAGACCACTTCACAAGGGTTTTCAAATCCATTATCGGTATAGCTCCCTGTGAGTTCATTATCCGGAAGCGGATTGAAAAGGCCCAGTTTTTGTTATTGACAACCGATTTGACCCAGTCGCAGATCATCGAAAAAACCAACTTCAAAAGCGTTTCCTATTATTGCCGTATTTTTAAGAAATATACGAATTACACGCCGGTTGAGTATCGGAAGCAGCGGATCCACCCCGTTTAAATTATTCTTTCCAAGTGAATCAGAAAAAAGGTTAAATCGTAAAACAATAAGAAAATTAAAAATGATTTTAATTTTGCACTTCTGTTATTTTACTCAGTCTTTCAATAACCGCGGGAGTATCTTCAAAATTATATTTCCCATCGACGATTTCGTTTAGTAATGTTTTCATTTCCTTAGCACTATATACGTCCTTAAGATTAGAAAACAATTTTCGGAAATCGCTGATGAAATATTTTGAGCTGATCAGGTACCAATCCTGATCAAACAGGACCAGGTAGCGAGGACGATC
>DASVHX010000129.1:0-2017 GCA_036382355.1 Bacteroidales bacterium | reverse complement strand
CAGATACCAAATTTTGCATTACGAAACCATTCGGGTACTTTGTATTGCTGGAGTGATTGCCATGTGGGCACGAACTTGCCAGAGTCAATAGGTTCGTTAGTCGGCCTGACAGGACTTTGATAACTGGTTTGTGCGTAAATTAATTGCTGAAAACCAAGCGCTATAATTAATATTAAAATAGTTTTTTTCATCCGTAAATAATTTTAAGTTAAGGTCGGATGGAACACCCATATATACATTCGTGTTTTGTGCTTGAGGCACAATCATGGGTGTTTCATCTTATAACCATTTATTTTATTGGTTTATAGGTGAAATTCTTAAATGTTACGCTTCCTTCGCCTATGGAACAAAGCCCAATCCGTAAACTCATAAATCCACCAAGTACGTTATGGTGCATTGCTGAAACCTCTAATGAGTTCTCTACTTTATTCCATTTCTCACCATCAGTACTGTAATACATATCAACAGTATTATTGATATTCTTCAATCGCAGAAATACATGATTATTTATTACGTTTTTTCCAGTTGGGAACTCCCAGCCATGGATATTTGCGAGTATATTTTCATTATCTGCCAAGATACCTGAATACGAGCTGTTGTTATAAAAAAGAACCAGCCCTCCGATTGCTTTCCCTTCTATAGCTAACTCCACTTCCGCTATATATGAATGATCGGATGGAATAAGCAGTAATGGTGAGCAATTACCTGCCGAATTTCCTTTTGCACTAATAACTAATGAGTTGTTGACTAAATGAAATCGATCAGTGTCATATTCTCCAAAGAATTTCCAATGTGATTTTAACGATATTCCACTGAAATCATCACTCAAAGTATAAGTTGAAGCAACTGTTTTGAGATTAGGTTTTTTGATTGGCATATCTGTTCTATTGCCATAAGGTATTTTAAACCAGCCGTCAGCTGTCCATTCCACAGGTTCCAAAAGGGTTTGGCGACCCATGTTGTAGTGCCCGTTTTCATACCCGTGAAAAATCATCCACCAATCTCCATTTGCATCTTCGATTAAAGTTCCATGACCTTTCGACCCCCATTTTTCAGCGTTATCCTGGGTTCTTTCAATGGGATTATAAGGCGAATTTTCCCAGGGGCCAAATGGAGATTTTGACCTTGCCGAAATAATCATGTGGCCTGTAGCTGGTCCGGCAGTGCCTCCTTCAGCAACCGTTAAGTAATAGAAATCGCCATGTTTTGTAAGCTTTGGCCCTTCCAGACAAAAACATTCTATCGACCAATCGCGAGGAATTGTCCAGCCATCGTAAACATGTTTCGTTTCGCCGATAACCGAGAGTCCATCATCGGACAATGGCAAATAACCGCCGTTGGCAGAATATAAATAACGCTTTCCGTTTTCATCAACCACATGGCCTGGATCGATGTTATTTATTTTCAAATCGATAGGGTCGCTCCACGGGCCTTCAATTGAGCTGGCCCAAACCACATAGATCTTATTGTTAGCAGGAAAATAGATGAAGTATTTGTTGTTACATTTTACTAAATCGGGAGCCCAAACCGATCCCAGGTATTTGTGCAAGGCATTGGTAATCGGCGACCAGTTGATTAAGTCCTTCGACTGCCAGATCAACAAACCCGGATAATATTCGAACGACGAGTGCACCATATAATAATTGTCGCCGTTGCGTATTATACTTGGGTCAGGATAATCGCCTGCAAACAAAGGATTCATAAAATACCCGTTACCTTTACTATTTGTCTGGGTTTGATACTGCGCATTTGCTAAAACGGTTAACAGTAGTAATAAAATCGTTAATATTTGTTTATTCATGGCTTATTATTTTACTATTTCAACAAACTCCGGCTCATAAGGTGCTATGGTAAAGTTGCCTGAGTAATTTTTGTCGAAAAGAATACTCTTCGCTTTGCTGTTCATTTTTATTTCCTTTGGTTCACCACTTACATTCAGATATAGGAAATGGTTTTTATCTATTTGACGGGCCATTACACCCGAAGGAACATTCGGGCCTTTTTTTATTGACAGCTC
>DASVHX010000128.1:0-2654 GCA_036382355.1 Bacteroidales bacterium | reverse complement strand
CGTGCAACAATGTAATTAACTGCCGATTCTGCCCTGCGTACCGATAACTTATCATTGTATCTAAAACTTCCACGGCTATCGGTATAAGAGCCAAGTTCTAAATTAATAGGGGGATTTTCAATAAGCACTGCGATTACTTTGTCAAGTTCGGTTGACGCATCGTTGCGAATGTTCCACTTATCAAAATCGTAGTATATCGTATCAAGCCTGAAGATTTGGTTTCCTTTAAACTTGCTTAATAACAAATCCCTGGGTGCAGCCACTTCTTTTACACGACTATCTTTTTTAATGTCACTATTTAGCAAATCCGATGTAAATCCCTGCGACATACCTTTTACGGTCAGGTTATCGCCATTTCTAACATAAGTAGAATAATATCCCTTGTCATCCGTTTTCACAATCCTTACCTTGAGTGTGCGGGAATTCAATGCAAAAACTGTAGCGCCTGCCAATGGAAGCAAGGTTGCTTTATCCTTCACAAAACCGGCAAAAAGTATTGAATCCTGAATTCTGTGAGTTGTGTAAAGATCATCTTCTCCTATGCCGCCACTGCGGTTTGAACTGAATATACCAGCTGTTTCATTGGCATTAAATAAAACACCAAAATCATCGGCAGGTGAATTTAGAGGTGCATGTAAATTTTCCGGTTGCGTAAATCCTGTAGTGATAATATTTGTCCTGAAAATATCAAGACCACCAATACCCGTAAGTCCATCAGAAGAAAAATAAAGGATTGAATCATTATTTAGCGAAGGAAACTCTTCATTGCCCGATGAATTCAATACATTACCAAGATTGATTGGCTTACTCCAACTATCGCTTTCGCGTTTGCTGATATAAAGGTCTGTCCCACCACTTCCTCCTGGCATATCAGATACGAAATAAAGCGTGTTTCCGTCGCTTGAAAGCGCTGGATGCCCCACAGAATAATCTTCACTATTGTAAGGAAAAGGAACAATATCGCCCCATTTGTTGCCATCGAAATGCGAGGAAAACAATTTAAGCCTGTTAGTATAGAACCTGGTTGAATCAATCTCTCCCCTTTTTTTTATAGCTCTGGTGAAAAATATAAGCGAACCATCTTTATTGAAAGAAGCAGGCCCATCATGAAAAGGTTCATTAATCTTACCTGAATATAGCTTTGGATCTGAAAATGCATAATTTGTATCAGGCTGCAAGCGAGCATCGGCATAAAAAATATTCAGATAATTAGCGCCAGTCCAGCCATAAGTTTTGTCGAATACGCCAGTGTTGCGTCGATCGGATGTGAACATGATCCCATCTTTAAAAAATACCGGGCAGAACTCTGAATTTACTGAATTTAATTTCTCAGCATTTACAACAGCATAATGTTTTTGCTCCGATTTCCACTTATCTGTCTGGTCTATCATGTTAGCAAACGTGTTTCCCCGCGGATCGTCAGGCTTCAGCGAAGCGAATTTTTTAAATTGTTCCCTGGCAAGTTGTGTATTACCATTGCTGCGCAAGGCTTGGCCATAGTAATAGTAATTTATAGGATCAATACCTGGGGTTTCAACGACTTTTTTGTACCAACCGGCAGCTTCCGTAAAATTGCTGGTAAGCCGGTAGCAATCAGCCAGGCGTTCCATGGCTTCTGTTTTATGTTTTTTATTCTTATCAATAACCTTCTTGTAGAAAGGAATGGCATTTGCGTAATCATATCTGGCAAAGAGCCGGTTAGCTTTACGAATCTGGGCAGGAACACTCAATTGAAGTACCAGTAAAATTGTCAGGAGGGATAGTATCCTTTTTTTCATAATTAAATAGTTTTATTATATTATCGACAAATTTAGAAATATCTTGGAGTTAGTACTCTTGGCCGGAAAAGATTTAAGTCATAACCAAGCATTATTTCGTGAGATCCCTGGTTGTAATTTTTCAATCCGCCCATACTGGCATCGTAAGAGTATCCTATTCTTAAACTGGAGGTTGCCTGCAATTCGATCATAAATACTGTGGTATTATTTCCTGTGCGATATGAAGCTCCAAGCCAGATTTTATTGTTAAACAGGAAACTTGCATTAAGATCGACATTTACAGGTGCATTATTTGCATATTTAATCAATGTGGAAGGCCTGAATACAATCTTGTCCGTAAGTGGAAGTGCTAACCCACCCATGGCATAAAAGTGCCTTGTAAGTGTGGAATAGGTGCTTGAACCATCAGCATTTTCCACTTTACCGAACTGATTTTCAAAAAGGTGCTTGGATGATATTCCTAAATAATAATTATGTGTATAGTAATAAACTCCAAAGTTGGCATCTGGTTTCAGGCCATCTTGAGGCCTGTTTGCCAGCACTGGATCGATAGATTCACCTTCGTGCATCGTCACATTGTTCCAATCAATAGTTACCTTGGTTAAACCTGCCTGAAGCCCAAAGCAAAGTTTGCCTTCTCCCAGCTTTACGCGATATGCATAACTACCAACCACTCCAAAATCACTTGTTGCGCCAATATGATCGGAATAGATGTACATTCCAACTGCAACTTTTTCGTTGCGTAAAGGAGTATGAGCGCTCATAGTAAGTGTTCGCGGGGCTCCATCGAGACCTACCCATTGGTATCTGTTGATAACTGCCACGCTCATTTCTTCCTTGCTACCTGAATAGGCAGGGTTGATTACCAGCTGGTTG
>DASVHX010000127.1:0-6516 GCA_036382355.1 Bacteroidales bacterium | reverse complement strand
CAATGCCATTCAACGTAAGCAAAACGAGCAGGAATTGACAAGATCCAAAGAAAGAGCCGAAGAATCGGACAAATTGAAAACTGCCTTCCTGGCCAGCATGTCGCATGAGATCCGCACTCCCATGAACCACATTATGGGATTCCTCGAATTGTTGAATTATACCGAAGTGAACCTGGTGGAGCGCCAGGAATTTTTGAATATTATCCGGTCCAGTGGCGACAACTTGCTCAGGCTTATCGATGATATCATCGATATAGCCAAAATTGAATCCCATCAGGTAGAAGTGGAGGAAACAACAATTTCCATACACAAGTTCATGAATGATATTCTCTTAACTTATAAAGACCTGCTCTCGGTTGATGAAAAATCAGAAATAACCATTGAGTTAAACTTAGCAGAACTGCAATCCCTGGCGGATATAATTACTGATCCGCAGCGCTTGCAGCAGATATTAAACAACCTGCTATCGAATGCTATCAAATTTACAAGCGAAGGCCGGATCACTTTTGGATGTAAACTGCAATCCAATAATCGGCTCCAATTTTTTGTGTCCGATACCGGAATTGGAATTCCAAAAGAAAAGCTAGGCTTCATCTTTGAGCGATTCAGGCAACTCGATAACGGCTACACACGCACCTATAGCGGAACAGGGCTCGGCCTGGCCATTTCAAAAGGGCTTATCGAAGTATTAGGTGGCGAAATATGGGTAGAATCAGAAATAAACGCAGGCTCTACATTCTTTTTTACCATTCCTTACAAACCTGCAGAAACGAAGACTGAAATAACTGTAAAACAGATCGATATCGATAAAATCGACTGGTCAGATAAAAACATTCTGATTGTTGAAGATGATGAAATGAATGCTAAATTCCTCCGAATCATTCTTTCGAAAACAAAAGCCAGCCTTTTTAATGCCAGCAATGGGCAAGAAGCCGTGGATATGGCGCGGGAAACTACATTCGACCTAATCTTAATGGATATTCAGATTCCTATTCTCGATGGTTATGAAGCCACCCGTTTGATAAAATCATTTAGCTCTTCCACAACTATAATTGCACAGACTGCCCATGCTATGACCGACGAACGTACGCATTGCCTGGAAGCCGGATGCAATGATTATCTTTCCAAACCTATTAATCGTATGGATTTGCTGAATAAAATCCAAATGTTCTTTGGCGAAAATTAAAACATGTCCTGTTTCAGTTAATAAACTATTTTTATTATTAACAATTATCTTCCAAAAAATACTTAACTTTGTAGCTACTATCGGGATAAGTTGATTCACGGCATGCAATTCTTACCACATTTCAGCAGCTTTTTTTGCCGCTAAGTTGTCTTAAAAACTGTATCCAACGGCCTTTGGCAAGAATCTTTCGGCCAGATTTCAACAACTACCAATATCTACAATTACAGGAACTAGAAGCCGCAAGTCGTAAAATTCTTTTTAGTTGACTATTTCGTCAGTTAAAACCCTTAAAACGCTCGCTTAGCTAACTTGCGGCTTCTTTTTTCCCAGATTTTCTCTTCGGATCTTATTACTTCTCAGAGATTTTTTTACCAGATACCCTTTTCACCTGTTTCCGTGACTTAATTCTGATTATTACTATATGCTTGCCAGTCATTAAACTGATGTTGTTTCAGGCAATAAATGCAAAGCGGCCATCCCAAATAGGACAGCCGCTTTTTTATATTCCGAGATAGCTTGTATTAAGGATTATCAGCAGCAAACCATTCAGCATAGGAAGTAACTGTTTCGCGGAGTTGCATGCTGATCAGTTCGACACCGGTCGGAAGGTGCGCCTTAATCCTTGCGGCATAATCAATCAGCAGGTTTTCGCTGGTAGGCTGATAATCCACAAGGATAAGCTTACCAAAAAGATCAGGCATCTGCGAAAAATATTCGTTAGCCGAAGCGCCGTTCAGCACAAGCGCATGGTCGAATTCCGAAACAATTTCCTGGCGAACAATGGTTTTGAGTTGACCAAAATCCATCACCATGCCTAGTTTAGGCGAGCTTGGGTCGCTCACTGGTACGCCGGCAACTGTCACCACCAATTCGTACGAATGCCCATGAATATGCCGGCAAGGGCCATCGTAGCCTTTGAGCGCATGCGCCATTTCAAATTTAAATTCTTTGGTCAGCCGTATCTTTGTCACTGTACTTTTTTGTTATCTGTTCATTCAACTATTTCACGATACGCGAGTGCGACATCATCCTGCCACTGGCATCGCGGATGCAGAGCATGTGTATGCCAGGAGCGAGCATACTGGTATTCAAAACATAATGCGCACTACTCCTGTTCGTCTCTATTGATTCCTGGCGGCCTGTAATATCGTAAACGATTAATACTGCATTTGGTTCAGTTTCGAGCCCTGCAACATCTACCTGGCAGGCATTCCCAACCGGGTTAGGATATACAGAAACGCTGACTTGTTGGTTGTATTGATCTGATATACCCGTGTTTATACTACCCCAAATGGCCGCAACATACTCCGGATGATCGATAAAAGGGTTGCGGTTGTGCTGAATGGCATAAACAGCATTATTCCTACTGATTTCTTTTGCAGAAACCGGGTCCTGCTGATCCCACTGCTTCAGCATTGCCAGTGCCCAGGGCCTTGGCTGTGATCCAACCACCATATCGCTTCCAGGCCAGCCGGTATCTTCTGTATAATACCGAACGGCCATATAAAAGTAATTTCTAGCAAAATCACCTTTATATTCATCAATTGGTTCGAACACTGTAAGTATATAGCCTGGGGTTATGCAGTTCCCTAGTTTAGAGCCATTCTGAGAGGTCCATGATGCAGTACCTACTTTGCCGTAAGGGTAATTACTGCGCATACCATTCACCTGACCATCGGTTGGCACGATATGAAACAGGTCTGAAACCATGGGTGAAGCATCGCCAAACCAACTTTTTGGAAAGGAGTGTTCGCGGTTATAGCAACTGCCTTCGCCACTATAGTTGCCACACTGGTCAGTACCAAATGTATATTCATAAGGAGGAGTTCCCCCGGGAACATCAGAATACATATCCCATACTTTACCATTGGCTTTTTTATCGGTGGTCTGGCAAGCTGTCCAAAGTCCACTGTAGCTTATTGCCGTATGATTTTTGATAATGTTGTGCAAAGCCAGTTGCAATGGAATGCCAGTAAGGCCATTAGCTGAATTGTAGTATGTGGCTGGAGCTTGAGCATTTACAAGGTTAAAGGAAACAATTAAGGGAAGAAAGAGTAATTTAATTTTAGTCATAATTATAGATTAGATGAGTTTTATGAACAAATGAAGCCCTGCAGCCACGAGGATTAATCCACCTATATACTCTAAATGAAGTTTAATAGCAGAAGAGCCTTTGATCCTGCCAAGATAGAGCCAAATAGCGGAGGACAAGAGCATTAAAACCCCGATTACGAGCAAAGCCATTGGGATATCCGGAGAAAGAAACCCAATACCGGTGGCTATTATGAATGAGTTGATGCTTGAAGCCAATGCCAGCACGACCATGGTTTTTAATTCGGAAGTCTTAAAAGCCCTGTCGCCAGGTTTAAGTTGAAGCGAGTCAAAAAGGATTTTAAGCCCCATGCCTGTGAACAGGATGAGTGCTATCCATTGACCGACCTCGCTAACAAGGTTATAGAGTGTTGCGCCGACCATGAGCCCGGCAAAAAAAAGCAAAACTTGTGTTGTTACAAGGACAAAGAGGAACCGAAGCGAAACTGCAGCATCGGCTCTACGCAGCATAGCGCCGGCAGCAAGGCAAATGCCTGATAGATCGAAAGAAAGAGCAACCGTTAGCAACGCAATTTCGAAAAGGTTCACGCTTCAAATATTGGGCTGCTAATTTAGCAAAATTATCAGGAGGTAAATACCTGTTCTACAATCTTTTCGAGGTAAGCCCGGTCGATATCGTCGAAAGAGTCAATCTCCTTACTGTCAATATCAAGCACTGCAATTACCTGCCCAGTGCAATCGCGAACAGGTATTACAATTTCGGACTTCGATCGCGAATCGCAGGCAATATGCCCTGGAAATTTTTCCACATCCGGCACAATCACTGTTTCGCCACGTTGCATTGCCGATAGGCAGACGCCTCTTCCTTCGAGCACCAGACAAGCAGCCGGTCCCTGATATGGCCCGACGATAAGCTTTTCGCCCTGCACTCGGTAAAATCCACACCAGAAGAAATAATCCATTTTATGGTATAGGATAGCCGAAATAGTTGCCATACGGGCAATCGGATCGTTTGTTTTTGTAAGCAGCCCTACAAGTTGAACTTGCATGCGTGTATACCGCCCCTGCTTTTTGAGGGTTTCCATAATACTATTTTTGTAACTACTCACCACGGAGACACTGAGAACACGGAGTTTCACGGAGAATAACAGAAATAAGCCATATTACAAGGAATAATATTTCATTTATGTAGCATCGGGGGGATATCTCCGTGTTTAACTTCCTTGATGGCTTCGCTTTCCTCTCCCGATGAGGCGAAACAAGTTATAGTATCTGTGCTTCTCTATGTTCTCCGCGTCTCCGTGGTTTTTTGTAAATAATTAATTGCCGTTAAAAGAACTGATTATAAAGCATACGCCATTCGGGCAAGCTTAACAGTGAAATGCCTCATAATAGGTGCTTCGTATTCGATGCGGACGCCATGCTTAATGGATTTGCGTCTTTCATAGACATTAGCCAGTGCAACAGCCACGTAATCCATATGATTGTTGGTATAAACTCTGCGTGGAATAGCCAGCCTCAGCAATTCGAGCGTCGGGAAACGGTTTTCGCGGGTTAGTGGATCGCGGTCTGCCATTAATGCACCTATCTCAACGCCCCGTACACCTGCTTCGAGGTATAGCTCAATGGCCAGCGTCTGTGCACGAAATTCTTCACAGGGAATATGAGGGAGTATCCTGTTGGCATCTACAAAAATTGCATGTCCACCATAGGGCATCTGTACCGGAACACCATACTCAGTAAGCTTTTGCCCAAGATATGCTACCTGTTCCACGCGTGTTTCCAGGTAATCAAACTCAGTACCTTCATAAAGGCCCTGGGCCAGCGCGTTCATATCCCGACCCGACATGCCACCGTATGTGATATAACCTTCGAACATTATATTGAAGGTACTAGCCTGCCTGTATATCTCCCTATCGCGCAAAGCAATGAATCCGCCCATATTCACAATGGCATCTTTTTTACTGCTCATTGTCATTCCATCGGCATAAGAGAACATTTCCGTTACGATTTCGCGGATTGGAGTATTCTCATAGCCAGCTTCGCGTTTGCGGATAAAATATGCGTTTTCGGCAAATCGGGCTGCATCATAGAATAATGGAATTCCATATTTATGCGCCAGATGACTTACATCCTTCATGTTTTGCATGGAAACCGGCTGCCCTCCGGAGGAATTGCAGGTAACCGTAAGGATGATTACCGGGATTTTACCATGAGGAGTGTTTTTTAACACATCTTCAAGTTTATTCAGATCTACATTTCCTTTGAACGGATGATCGATTGTAGTGTCAAAAGCTTCAGAAATCGTGCAATCTACCGCTTCGGCTTTGCGAAATTCGATATGCCCTTTGGTGGTGTCGAAATGTGAATTTCCAGGAACGACATCACCTTCGTGAACGAGTACGGAGAAAAGAACATTTTCGGCCGCCCGTCCCTGATGGGTGGGCAATGCGTATTCAAAACCAAAAATATCGCTGATCGCATTTTTGAATTTATAAAAGGATGAAGCTCCGGCATAGCTTTCGTCGCCAAGCATCATTTCCGACCATTGCCGGTCGCTCATGGCGCCGGTGCCCGAATCGGTTAACAGGTCAATAAAAACCCTCTCGCTGCGAAGGTTAAAAAGATTGTAACCGGCTTCTTCCATCCATAGCTCGCGCTCTTCACGGGAACTGCGGCGGATAGGCTCCACCATCTTGATTTTATATGATTCTGAAAAAGGTAAGTTCATGACATTAATTTGATAAGGAATTAAAACGAAAACAGCAGGTATCAGACAGGGTGAAGCCTGTCAAAACGCGTCACGGCGTTTGATATTCAGAAAAATGACTTTTTTCGTCTGTAAGGAGCAGGGTAATTCCATGGTTCAACAATCGCAGGCTTCAAAATTACATTTTTTTGTGAGATATTATAAAAAGTGAAAAATATTTGAACTTTTTGAAATTATTGAATATCAACAACTAATTGTATGCAGATTCAGTTTTATCACGCTGGCAGTTCAGAAAACGCTATTGTTAATAAGCCACCATACCCTTATCTTTACGCCTTAAGAAGCTACCGAAAATGGCAAACAAAAACGATATGAAGCGATACCTCGCCAACTGGGACGACGAGCTTAACGGAGCTATGCTCTATGATGCAATGGCGGAGAAAGAAAAGGATTCGCGCATCGCAGGGATTTATGCTAAACTTGCCGAAACCGAGCGCAATCATGCCAAAACCTGGGAAGATAATATCAGGACAGCAGGAGGGGAAATACCAAAATTTAGGGCATCGTG
>DASVHX010000126.1:0-3443 GCA_036382355.1 Bacteroidales bacterium | reverse complement strand
TCGGGCAACAAGATATAACCATAATACCGGGACGATCCATCTTTTAGTGGTATATTCCAGTTGAAAATCCTGAATGCATTATCCGGAGCTCTTAAACAGCCAATATCCCGAAGTGAATCAAATGGCCATGCGTATATTCCTGGTTTCAACAATACCTCATGCAGAAATTTTGAAAATCCGATATTGGCCGCCAATTTGGCCGAATCACTGCCATAAGCATATATGCGTTTGCTTAAAGATCGAAGTGAATCTTCATCCTTTTTAAAGTTGGCTTCCTGAGCATGCAAAGCAGTTGAAAGAAGAACCATTAATAAAACCAATGAAATGTTCCGTTCAAATATTCGTGATAGTTTTATATGAAGCATCATCTCTTGTATTATTATTGATAGTTGATAGTTGCATAATCGGGTTTCCGCACTCCAAAGTTACCCTTCGAACGCTTTCATCGGTCAAAGATTCGTAATTTTGTTGCAAAATTAACGTTTAGCCCGGTTCATTTATGATTACTACAGCAAAAAGAAAAGAAGCTTTTATCAGGCTTGGCGAAGCATTAATGATTTTCTGCAAAGCAAACCAAAATATTACTGCTCCCTTTAATGATACCATCCAAACTGGTTTAGTTCAAGCTTTAAAGCACAGCGTTGACAATAACCCATGGTTTACCCATAAAAATATAATTCAGGCCATAACTGCCATTGCAAATAGTTTATCGGAACAGCACATCAACGACTGGTTATCCAGGTACAATCCTGAATTGCTGATGCCTGAAAATCAGCTTACAATTGGTGTTGTTATGGCCGGTAACATTCCAATGGTCGGGTTTCATGATTTGCTGTGTGTGCTCATTTCCGGGCATAGGCTTGCTGCAAAATTATCGCACGACGACCGTTTTTTGCTCCCTGCCATTGTTAAAATGCTCGAAACCATCGAACCTGAATTTGCCGGACAAAGCACTTTTACCAACGACCAATTGCGCGGATTTGATGCTGTAATCGCCACCGGAAGCAATAATTCCGCAAGATATTTTGAGTATTATTTTGAGAAATATCCACATATCATCCGCAAAAACCGCAATGGAATGGCCATTATCAGCGGACAGGAAACTATTCAACAACTGATAGCTTTGGGTGAAGATGTTTTCGCTTATTTTGGACTGGGCTGCCGTAATGTTTCCCGGATTTTCCTGCCCGAAGGCTATTCAATTGCCACACTACTGGACAATTGGGAAGTATATGCCGAAATTGCCAATCATTCGCGGTACATGAATAATTACACTTACAAACGATCGGTGTTTTTACTCAACGCCACGCCGCATTTCGACAACGGATTCGTATTGCTTCGTCCGTTCGATTCCTTTGCAACCCCTATTAGTGTAGTAAATATCTCTTATTACAAGCCAGACATTGACTGGCAGGCATTTGTGGCCGAAAACAATTTGCTGATTCAGTGTGTTGTAAGCAATGATAACAATCATCCTTTGCACGTGGATTTTGGTGAAAGCCAGCATCCCCGGTTATGGGATTATGCCGATGGTGTTGATACCCTCCAATTTCTTCTTTCTTTATGATGAATGGCCTACTCCTGATTATCAATCTCAGAATCGAATAAATTGGAGAAATGCTTGTATAAATGAAAAAAGTGATTACTTTTGCAGTCCGAAAAAATAAAGCCTGATCATCATGAGAAAAGACATTCATCCAAAAGAATACCGGTTTGTGATATTTAAAGATATGTCGAATGAGTTCACATTTATCACCAAGTCGACTGTAAACACAAGAGATTCAATTGTGTGGGAAGACGGCAAAGAATACCCTTTGGTGAAACTTGAAATTTCGAACACTTCGCATCCTTTCTATACCGGAAAAATCAAACTTATTGATACCGCTGGTCGTGTTGACAAGTTCAAGACCAAGTACCAGAAGCATTTCGAAAACCGTAACAAAGCCGAATAGGCAACTGAAATACTTTATCATTCTTTCAGAAGGCTGGCCATTGGTCAGCCTTTTGTGATTTTAGAAAAAAATTAAATTCGCATATAATCCTTTTGGGCATTTGAGCGTTTATTGCTATACTTGCAGCTGACAAATAAGCAAAAAGCCAATCAATGAATATCATTCTTTTCGACGATGCCAGGCGTGATAATCTTCGTCCGCTAACATTTATGAGACCTATAGCCGATATAAGGTTTGGCATTATCACTATCCGGGAGAAATGGGAACATTTCTTCGGCGTTCCAACCTCTACCCTTACCGAACCATATCTGAGTACAAAGTACCCGGTTGTCAAAAAGCCCGATAACATCCTGATCAATGGTGCTATTTGCCCAACGTATGAACTTATCGTCAGAATTAAAGCGCTCAAACCTAACCAGGCACTGGTCTCCAAAGAGAATATCATCGCTATTCGATTGACTGAAGAAGCATTGCATAGTGGCAGCGACTCCTATCTCCAATCGGTTGAAGAAGTAGAAACCGCGCTTGATTACCTGGAAATTTCGAATACCTGGGATATCTTCTCGCTGAATGATAAAGCTATTCGAGACGATTTCCAATTGCTCACTAAAGGCAGGAAAAGTCAGAAACTTTCCGATACAAATCGTTTCACTGGCGAAGATATTTTTATTGAAGAAGGCGCAGTCGTTGAATTTGCCACGCTAAATGCCAAAACAGGCCCAATATATGTAGGAAAGAAAGCTGAAATAATGGAAGGAGCTTTACTTCGGGGACCTCTGGCGATTTGTGAACACGCTATTGTAAAAATGGGCGCTAAGATTTATGGCGCCACATCCATAGGTCCACATTCGAAAGTAGGCGGTGAGGTTGCAAACTCGGTACTTTTCGGGTACTCGAACAAAGCACACGATGGTTATATGGGCAATTCTGTTTTAGCCGAATGGTGCAATATTGGTGCTGATACCAATATCTCGAACCTAAAGAATACCTACGATTCTATCCGCATCTGGAATTATCCAGGCCAATCCTTTGTGGATACCGGCTTGCAATTTTGCGGTATGATTATGGGCGATCATTCCAAATGCGGTATTAACACTATGATTAACACAGGAACCGTGGTTGGCATTAACTGCAATATCTTCGGCTCTGGATATCAGCGCAATTTTATTTCTTCATTTCAATGGGGAGGCACATCCGGCTTTGTTCCCTACGACCTCAAACGTGCCATTAAAGTTGCAGAAACAGTATATAAAAGGCGTGATCTTGAATTTTCGCAAGTGGACAAAGATATTTTTGAAACAGTTTCCAAATTAGCTTACAACAACCGAAATATATAAACCCGGCATTTACATTATGGCATTATAATTGACTTATTGACCTGCATCAATAATCCAGCATAATTTTGCCATTTTGACACTTAAAAAAATATGACAATTTTCTCAGATAGAGCATCATTCCAGCTTTCGGACCTGATAGAGGACGAAACCGAAC
>DASVHX010000125.1:0-1601 GCA_036382355.1 Bacteroidales bacterium | reverse complement strand
CAACTTCCGGATATTTCCGACGACCAGATTCTTTGCGAACCGGCCCGCAGAAATACTGCACCCTGTATTGCCTACGCGAATTACCGCATATCTAAACTTAATCCGGATGCCAATATAATTGTAGCGCCTTCGGATCATATCATCTTGAAAGAAGATAATTTTGCGGAAGTTATCCTGGCAGCACTTGAGGCAACAGCTGCCAACGACTGGCTGCTAACCCTGGGCATAAAGCCCAGCCGCCCCGAAACAGGTTATGGTTATATTCAGTTTGATGATACACGCCATTATGCCGGCAACGACCGCCTGAGCAAAGTGCGGACTTTTACAGAAAAACCTCAACTTGAGATGGCTCAGCAATTCCTGCAAAGTGGCGATTTTCTCTGGAACTCGGGTATTTTTATATGGTCGCTCAAGAGCATCATGAAAGCTTTCGAAACCCACCTTTCAGAGGTAGACTCTATTTTTAAGGAAGGAATACCAGACTACAACACACCATCTGAAAAGGATTTTATTGCCAAAGCCTATACCATATGCCGCAATATCTCCATTGATTATGGTGTGATGGAAAAAGCCACAAATGTTTATGTGATGTCATCCGATTTTGGATGGTCCGACCTTGGCACCTGGGGATCTCTATACGACATACGGCAGAAAAATGACCTTGGCAATAGCATTGTTGGCAACAACGTGATGGTTTACGATTCTCAAAATTGTATCATCAATGTTCCCAAGGACAAACTGGTGGTATTGCAGGGACTGAATGATTACATCGTGGTAGAAGACGATAACATTCTGCTCATTTGCCATAAAGGCGAAGAACAACAAATCCGTCGTTTTGTGGGTGATGTACGCATAAGCAAAGGCGAGAAATTTGTTTAGCATAATTTTGACCTGTAATAAGAGATTTACATAGCTGAAGATAATTGACAACTCCGGGAATCATGATTGACGCTTTAAATGCTGCATTTGTCAGATTGATTTTCTGTTTGAAAATTTTGCTTAATAACAATTGCCTTTTATCAACTCTTTATTCTTAAAAAAACTCAACTCTTTGATTCATGAAAAAAATAGCATTTTTTATTATTCTATTTCAGGCGATTGCAGCCAGTCCCTTACGTGCGGACGAAGGCATGTGGCTGCCACTTTTTATCGAGCGTCTTAATTATGTCGATATGCAGAAAGAGGGCCTGCACTTAACAGCCGAAGAGATATACAGCGTAAACCATTCCAGCCTGAAGGATGCGATCATCATTTTTGGAGGAGGATGCACAGCAGAGATGGTTTCGGACGAAGGTCTTGTACTCACCAATCATCATTGCGGCTATGGCTCCATTCAGTCGCACAGCACGGTGGACCACGATTATCTTACCGATGGATTTTGGGCAATGAAGCAATCTGAGGAGTTGCCCAACGAAGGGCTTAAGGCCCGTTTCCTTGTTAGTATCGCTGATGTGACGCAGGATGTTCTGGCCGGTTTAAAGGATATAATTTCCGAAACAGACCGTGCTGCCAGGTTTAAGGAGATATCGAAAAAACTTGAACTTAATGCAACCAGGGGCACCCAATACGAAGCGAACGTATCCAGCTTTTATAATGGCAAT
>DASVHX010000124.1:0-1867 GCA_036382355.1 Bacteroidales bacterium | reverse complement strand
ATTATCCTACCCGTGGCTTTCAATCGTGTGTGGAGCCCGTTCTTACTTTTGGTCTTGATAGTATAAATATGATTGACTCCCTGGTCGTCAATTGGCCGGATGATCATTCACAACATCTTAGGAATATTCCGGCTAAAAAGGAATTGCTGTTAAAACAGGTAGACGCGAATGAAAAATTCATGGTCAGGTCAAAAAGTGGGAAAACCTTATTTAGAGAAGTGACATCTAAAGCTATCGCTGGTAATATAAATCATAAGGAGAATGATTTTGTTGATTTTAATATAGAGCGTCTGATTCCTCACATGCTTTCCACTGAAGGGCCAAAGATTGCGGTAGCTGATATTAACGGGGATGGGTTGGAAGATTTTGTTATTGGCTCAGCAAGGCACGATACAACAAAAGTATTCCTGGAGAATGCCTATGGAAATTTCCAGCAGCTTTTGCCACAGCCAGCCTTAGCACATGATGCAGATTATGAGGATGCGGGAATGGCATTTCTGGACGTGGATAACGATGGTGACCAGGACCTTGTAATTGCCAGCGGCGGCAATCAAAATAAGACCGGCAGTAAATTGTTGCAGCCCCGATTATATATAAACAATGGTAAAGGCATATTTGAACGTGATGACAAGCGGTTGCCGCCCATCAGCGTAAATGCCTCCTGCGTAAAAATTTTAGATTTCAATGGTGATGGCTTCCCGGATATTTTCATCGGCGGAAGAAGTGTACCCGGGCAATATGGGGCCAATCCCAGGAGCTATCTGCTCCGAAATGACCAGGGCATATTCAAGGATGTTACTGCCGAAGTGGCTCCTGATCTGCTGAATATCGGCATGGTTACCGATGCCGTTTGGGCGGATATAGATAATGACGGCAAAATGGAATTAGTCGTGGTTGGTGAATGGATGCCGATAACCGTCTTTAAGAATGAGAACGGACGGCTGAACTTGTCTCCTGCTTTAAATCAACAATTCGCTTTTACCAATGGCTGGTGGAATTGTATAAAAGCCGTTGATATGAATAATGATGGCAAACTTGATTTAATAGCAGGCAACCTGGGTCTGAATACGAAAATCAAGGCTGATAGTTTGCACCCAGCCAAATTGTATTTAAATGATTTTGATAATAACGGAATTCCGGAAAGCATACTTACTTATTACAAAAGCGATGGGAAAAGCTATCCCTACTATCTGAAAAACGACATGGTAACCCAAATACCCATGCTGAGGAAGAAGTTTTTAAAACATGCAGACTATGCCGGCAAGACGATTGAAGAGATTTTCAATAAAGCTCAATTGGAATCGGCAGTTGTAAAAAATGCCTATGAGTTCCGAAGCTGCATGTTCATCAATAAGGATAACGGGAAGTTTGAAAAACATCCGTTGCCGGCAGAAGCGCAGTTTTCGCCGGTATATGCAATCCTTGTCGATGACTTCGACAAAGACGGATTGAATGATATTCTCATGGCAGGAAATTTGTTTGGATTAAAACCGGAGTTAGGCAGATACGATGCTAACTACGGCGATTTTTATAAAGGACTTCCTGACAATGAATTTCTTTATAAATCTCCTACGAATAGCGGATTCTTTTATAAAGGGGAAGCGAGAGACATGATAAGCATCAGGAATGCCTCAAATAAGCAGTTGATACTTCTTGGCCTGAATAATGACTCCATGATGATATTTGAAAATACAGCGAAGTAGAACTATCCCCATGAAAAAACTGATTCTTCAACTGTTCCTGTTTACCGGATTTGTAGTAATAAGTTTTGGACAGACGCGGACTACAGATATATGTAGGATACTATCCAGAACGGTTACCTGACAAACCATATCCACGCCCTCGATCAACCGGGGGAATGGCATTG
>DASVHX010000123.1:0-2873 GCA_036382355.1 Bacteroidales bacterium | reverse complement strand
GAAGATCATTAACCGTCTAACACTTTTTGTAGTCCTCTCTGTTATCGCCTTCGCGCCAGGACAGAAACTGCAGGCCCAGACTTCCAACAATTTTGAGATTGCGAAAAACCTCGACATCTTTGCCACAATGTATAAGGAACTAAACACCAACTACGTTGATGAACTGAAGTCTGGTGAACTCATAAAAACCGGGATCGACGCCATGCTGGAGTCTCTCGACCCATATACTGTTTACATCCCCGAAGCTGAAATTGAAGACTATAAGTTCATCACTACAGGTCAATATGGTGGTATAGGATCGCTTATTCACAAACAAGGCAACTATGTTATAATATCTGAACCATACGAAGGCTTTCCTGCCCAAAAAGCGGGGCTTAAAGCCGGTGACAAAATCCTGAAGGTGAATGACAAGCCAACTTTGGACAAAACCGTTAACGATATCAGTACTATACTAAAAGGCCAGCCCGGCACATCAGCGCGTTTGCTAATCGAACGTCCCGGCGAACCAAAACCCATTGAAAAGGAAATCGTAAGAGAGAAAATTACCGTTGATAATGTACCTTATTATGGTATGGTGAACGATCATATAGGCTACATTAAACTCACCGGCTTTACGCAGGAAGCAGGCAATGAATCGAAAAAAGCATTCCAGGCCCTTAAATCGAAAAATAATCTGAAAGGACTAATTTTTGACTTGCGTGATAATGGTGGCGGACTGTTGAACGAAGCTGTGAACATTACAAATATTTTCGTGAAACGTGGCGAACTGGTTGTAAGTACAAAAGGAAAGCTGTCGGATAAAAACAGGTCGTACAAAACACAAATAGAGCCATTGGATACAGAAATACCATTAATAGTCCTGGTGAATGGGGGCAGCGCATCTGCATCCGAAATAGTTTGTGGCGCTATCCAGGACTTAGATCGTGGTGTAATTCTCGGCCAACGCACTTTTGGTAAAGGATTGGTGCAAAACGTGATTCCACTCAGCTATAATACGCAGATGAAGGTAACCGTAGCAAAATATTACATTCCGAGCGGTCGCTGTATACAGGCTATCAATTATTCCGCGCGCGATACAAATGGTGTTGCGGGCAAGTTTCCCGATTCGTTAAAAACAGCATTTAAAACCCAGCATGGACGCGTAGTGTATGATGGTGCCGGCATTGAACCCGACATTCATGTTGAGCCAAATATGCTTAGCAATATTTCGTATGCACTACTCAGCCGTTATCTCGTTTTCGATTATGCAACGCAATTCTGCCTAAAACATCCAACTATAGATGTCCCCGGTAAATTTGAAATTACGGACGAGATTTATAACGATTTCTTAAATTACCTTTCCGATAAAAACTACGATTATACCACCAGGAGTGAAAAGGAGCTTGCCGACTTACAAAAAAGTGCCGAAAAGGAAAAGTATTTCGAAGACGTAAAACCTGAATTTGAAGCGCTTAAATTGAAAATTATGCATAATAAAAACGACGACCTCGATAGGAACAAAACGGAAATTAAACGCTTCCTTAGTTCAGAAATCGTTACCCGCTATTATTATCAAAAAGGGCGAATAGAACTTCAACTCAAACAGGATGAGGATGTTGCCAAAGCCATCGAAATACTTGACGATAACAAAACCTACCTCTCCATTCTTGATGGCAGCTTTGAACAAGCACAAAAGAAGGTAGAAAACGGCAAAATGTAACTCCATTCACCTTCAAGCGTTTAGCGCATGTGGCTGACCTCCAGACTGACCTCCATAAAGAATGCAGAATTGTTCTTTTTGGCCCTTGGTATGATGCTGGTCTCCATTCCACTATCGCGCTTCGTGATGAGTGTTTCTCAGTTTACATTGTTGGGCTTATGGTTCTGGCATATGGTGGACCACTCCTACCTCAGCAATTATACACCAATTAGTCTCCTCCATCCTGCTGTATTATACCGCTTTGCAGTTGATTCCCTTGCACGGATTTATACTGCCTTCGTTTTAAAATTAAAACTTTTCAGTCGGAACAAGGCAGCTCTTGTTTTGACCTCGCTTTACCTTTTGCATATAGTAGGACTGACTTATACAAGCAATTTTGACTATGCATGGAAAGATCTGAGAGTTAAAATTCCGCTATTCCTGCTCCCGCTCCTATTATCGACCGGCCCAAAACCGTCGTTGAAGATACAAAGAATTCTGCTGCTAGTATTCACATCAGCTGTTCTTATTGGCACACTTATCAGCGCTTACCTTTTATTTACGCGAATCATAGCAGATCCCCGCGATATATCCGTTTTCGTTTCGCATATCCGGTTTAGCATGAGCATCTGCTTTTCTATTTTTATACTTGGTTATTTTGTTGCAGGGCATCAATTTGAGAAACTCTGGTTAAAAATCATATTCTGCATACTCATTTGTTGGTTCTTGTTGTTCCTGCTGCTTATGGAATCGGGCACGGGAATTTTTATTACCGGCCTGCTTGTAATGGCCATTCTGCTCTACCTTGCATTAAAGAGCAGGCAGCCAACCATAAAACTACTTTCGATAGGCTTAATTATTCTGTTTCCCCTGGTCGGCTTCCTTTATGTGTATAATGCCGTAAAAACTTATTCTACTACCGATCCTGTTGATATTCAGAGATTGGATAAGTATTCACCGAAAGGCACATATTACATTCATGATACGATTCATTTTGGAGTGGAAAATGGGCATTATATAGGTTTGTACCTCGCCATTCCGGAATTAAGGACAGCCTGGAATGCGCGTAGCACCTTCGATTTTGATGGCGATGATAAGCGGGGACAGGAGATTCGTTCTACATTGGTAAGGTTCCTTAATTCAAAGGGATTTCGCAAAGATGCAGATGGTGTAAATCGTCTCACGAACGAAGAAG
>DASVHX010000122.1:0-5854 GCA_036382355.1 Bacteroidales bacterium | reverse complement strand
CGCATAAGAAATAACGACTATTGATAAACCAAAATGTCGTTTGAAACCTTTGAATTCGTTCTGCTTAAATTTATTTCTCAACTTTATAGTCTTTCAAACGTTCTAACCTCCACAAATCGGAGAGTTTCCCTGATTCGTTCCAAAATTAAAACTGCCCGAATGAACACATTGAACCTGAAAGATGGCAAATATTGGCTGAAGATTGCATTCGCTCTAAGTCTCATTACCATATTCTACAACATTGCCGAAGGAGTAATTTCCGTAATTTTTGGTACCAAAGACGATACCCTTGCACTATTGGGCTTTGGCCTCGACAGCTTTGTGGAAGTCATATCAGGCATCGGAGTTGCACATATGATATACCGTATGCGCAAAACAGCGGTCACAGCTCACGATGTGTTCGAGCGGCAGGCACTCCGCATAACAGGCACAGCCTTCTATATATTGACTATAGGCTTGTTGCTTGGGATAATTATTTCTCTTTATAATCATACCGTTCCAAAAACTACATTGGCAGGTATCATTATAGCAGGCATTTCCATCTGCACTATGTATTTCCTGATGTTCTACAAGCTGAAAGCCGGCCGTATATTGCAGTCGGATGCTATCATCTCCGATGCACAATGTACGCGCACGTGCCTTTATCTTTCAATAATTCTGCTCATTTCGAGCCTGCTCTACGAATGGTTGCATATCAGTTATATCGATCTTGCCGGATCGTTAGGTATAGCATGGTTTGCATTTAGCGAAGGCCGCGAAGCATTCGAAAAAGCCAGGCAGAACGCACTTACTTGCGGTTGTGGCGAATGCCACCCAAAATAAAAAGGATTTTCTTTCGCCAGTAACCCGGTCATTAGAAGTATGTGGAGCATCAGAAGTACGACCGAGACCCACATCATGCCTGCTTCCGAAGATTGCCAGGTAATAAATATGAATTCAAAAGGCATTTGTCAGGAGAAAAACTGATGTTCTATAAGTATTTTGATACCAATAGCGATCAGGATTAATCCACCAACTATTTCCATCCTTTGTCCCAGGTGGGCGCCTGCCTTTTTCCCGAACAGAATACCCAGCATCGAAACGATAAATGTGACAGCACCTATCAGGAATACTGTAATAAAAATATTCACTTTGAAGAAGGCAAAACTTAATCCTACAATCAAGGCATCAATACTGGTTGCAATAGCCAAGCTAACCATTACAGTAAAACGCATGGGATTAATCGGCAAGTGGTCTTTGTCGTGGCGAAAACTTTCATAAATCATTTTTGTCCCAAGTACCGTTAGCAGAATAAATGCAATCCAATGGTCGAAAGTCATCATATATTTCTTCACCCCGGATCCAATGAACCATCCTATCATGGGCATAAAACCCTGAAAAAAGGCCAAAACAAACGCAATTTTCATTGCATTGTAGAAATTGATCTTTCGCAGGATCAGCCCGCTGGAAACTGAAACAGCGAATGTATCGAATGAAAGCCCAAAAGCAATGAGCAGGATGGTTATGATACCCATGAGAGTTGGTTGAGCAAAAGAGTCGCAAATTTATACAATTATCAAATGCTGCGCTTCGCTACCAATAGCAAGTTATCAAACACGGCTATCAAAATCTTTTTTGTTGACAATTAAATAATTGGTGTATCTTTAGAGTATTGTAAATACTTTTAATCATTAAAAAAAACAACCATGAAGAAGAATATGGGTGCAATTGACAAATTGATACGGCTGGCCTTAGCTGCCATCGTTGTTGTTCTTTATTACCTGGGTATAATATCCGGGACTCTGGGAATTGTCCTTCTTGTATTGGCTGGTGTTTTTGTACTTACCAGCTTTATCAGTTTTTGCCCTCTTTACACAATTATGGGTTTTTCTACCGGTAAACATTCGGAAACAAAGTAAACAAAGTAAAACCCAACTTGATTTATACAACAAAAGCCATTCTCATAAGGATGGCTTTTGTTGTATAAGCCATATTATATCTCATATGGTATCACTTGTATAATGATCAGTGAAACTTGCATTCACGGAATCTTGCGTTTTCTATCTTTTGCAAAAAATAAGATCAGAATATCAGAAGAATTTTTGCCAGAAAAAGTGCAATGATTAGTGTAATGATGGACACAATCATGATGAAATTACCGAATTTACCGACATCACCTTCTGAATCACGCGCTATATAGCCTGTAATAACGCCTATTACAGCAAATATTATCAGTAGCGTTGAAGTGAAATTATAGCCTGCTATCAGGCAAACAACAAAAATTGCAGGCATTCCACCAAGCGCCACCAAACCAACAGTAAGGCAACCCTTGGCCTGCATATATTCGAAGAAAAATGAAAATAACTTAAAGAGAAAAATCAAAATCAGAATTACAAATAAGGCAGCAGATATAATTACAAGCGGACTATCTAAGTCGATATTCGTTGTGATTTTCAAAAGCTCCATTTTGCAATTTTATATATTGTGAATGAAAACAAACGCTAATGCTTCTTTGAGAATAACTTATGTTCGCTCAAAACTTGACAATATGCTTTATCATACCCTGAAACATCAGTAAATGGATCGGCAATAGCAGGAACCAATATAACCTGCCACTCAATCCTTTAGGCATGAATGTGGCTGTCTGATATAAAAAATACTCATCGTTTTGCTTTAAAATACTGAAATCGAGCCAGGCTTCGCCGGGAACTTTCATTTCAGCAAATAATAACAATCGCATCTTTTCACGGTCAGCGATAAGAACACGCCAGAAATCGAGTGCATCTCCTGGATATAAATCTGTTGCATTGCGTCTTCCCCTGCGTAAACCAACACCGCCTACCATTCTATCAATGAATCCCCTAACTTTCCAAATCCAATCAGCAAAGTACCACCCGGTCTCTCCTCCGATAGAAAAAAAACGGTTCAGTATAATAATTGGATCAACATCTATTTTCATACGTCGCCGGTCGCGCAGGATTCCAAATGATGGCACATCAAGGAAATCAAAGAGTTGGCCTTGCCTCTTTTTAAGCGAAACAGCATCTGTCCAACTGGAAGCAACAGTGTCCAGGTTAATGCGGGCAAGGGCAAGTGTGCATGCTTCTTTATATGTAAGAGGTTCAATTTTAAGCATTTGTTGTAAACGGTTATCTTTGCATACCACTTCCACTTTCATGCTATTCACAAGATTAACCGCAAGGTAATATGATGTTGAAGTTACAAAGTATAACCAATACGACGAAATGCGGGGATTAATGATGGGAACGATACCTATATATCTTTTCAGGCCTCTTATTTCTGCATATTGCAATAGCATTTCTTTATACGATAGAATTTCGGCACCCCCAATATCAAATGTTTCATTAAACGTTGATGGATTAAGCATACATCCTGTAATATATCTCATCACATCTCTTATAGCTATAGGCTGACATAAGGTCCGCACCCACAAAGGTGCAAGCATTATAGGCAATTTCTCCATTAGGTCGCGTATAATTTCGAAGGAAGCACTTCCACTGCCAACAATTATACCAGCTCTTAATACTGTAAGCGGCTTACCTGAAACCCGAAGAATTTCCTCAACATTCCTGCGCGATTTAAGATGTTTCGATAGTTTGGGAGAATTTGAAATTCCACTCAGATAAATAATTTGCCTGCAATTAGTTTTGCTTATGAAATCAGCGAAATTTTTTGCCGACCTTGCTTCTTCTTCCATAAAATCCTTGATGGAAGAAGACATAGAATGAACAAGGTAAAAGGCAACATCTATATCGAGGCTTTGCAGATCTTCAGGTATTGCCTTCAAAAGATCAATCTCATACTTTCGAATTTCTGATTTACTACTCTCCGGCAGTTTCAAACGGCTCAGGTTCCTGACAAAACAATTGATCTCATAACTCTTTTCGGATAACAGCTGGAAAAGTCGTTTGCCAATATATCCAGTGCTCCCGGTCAACAATACTTTCATAACTATTGTAACTTAATCTAATGCTAAATATGCGCTACCTGCAATAAATATATGCTTCTTTAATGAAGTTCATAACATTTGAACTTCAATTTTCCCTCTTAAACATATCTACATCAAATACCTGAATCTGGTTTAACTATTTCGATTCCTGCACGTTGCCACGCTGCGAAATAAAATTACATTATTCATAGAGAACACGATGGCATTCGGTACAGTAATAATCCTTCCACTTGCCTTTAATATCGGTGGGATGAACAAATTCAAGAGTTCCGTTAACAGATCCTGTTTTGATTGCACCTGTCGGCCCTTGTGCCACAATGGTATGGCAAAGATCGCAGTTGCGGGAAATTGTTTCACCTTTAGCCGTTTTATGCCGGTCGGAATGGCAACGGAAACATCCGTCAGACTCAAGATGCCCGATATGATTGAGGTAACGGGTGGCGTCGGCTCGCATATAGGGAAATGCATTCTTCTGGTATTCACCCTGTATTGTTGTAATGGCCTTGCGCACACGCGTAGAATTGCTGGCATATACAGCCCGATGATCGTTATTATAATATGTGTTAATGATGCTGTTAATTGATGAAAGAGCGGTGTCCTTATCAGTGAAAGGAAGTTTCAATGCTTCCATTGCTGCTTTTTTGATGAAAGGCAAATCCTTTGGGATAAGCCCCGATATCATTGCATTATCGATGTAATTAGGTGCTGACCTGTAGTTATGCGATGGACGGTTATGGCAATCCATACAATCCATTTGTCTCTTCTCCAATGTATCCAGCACTTTTTTATCGAGCTTGTTTTCTTCATCCATAAAGGTTTTTACCTCGCCAGTTTTCAGATTGGTGAGCCTGACCCATGGAATAGATTCTCTGTCCTTGCTGTTCGAAGCATATTCAATCTTGAAGTCTTTGTTGATATGCCAGTGAATGCCCTCAGTCAGCCCCATGGCACTGTGTTCCGGGCCTATCTTCAATAACATGGAAATATTCCATTCGGTATTCGTGGAATCGGTGAGGTATGAGCGCTGACTTATCAATTTCCTGGCATAGAATTTCTGGGGCCAGTGGCATCTTTCGCAGGTTTCACGGGCTGGTCTGAGACTTTGAATAGGTGTTGCAATCGGACGTGGAAATTTATGGAACAAAACCGAGTAAACCTGGTATAATCCGGACATTTTCGATTTCACATACCAGCCGGCTCCTTCACCCACATGGCATTCCACACAGGCAACACGCGCATGTGATGAATTCAGGTAAGTTGTATATTCCGGTTCCATTACCTGATGACACAATTTACCGCAGAATTCAACAGATTCGGTATATCGATATGCACTGTAACTCCCCATTGCAGATGCAACAAGTAAAATGAATGTAATAATTGAAAATTTAAGCAGAGCCCCGCGATGTTTTTTCAGGTTCATGTCAAAAACCGGCCACCCAATACTTTCATCCGCGACAACTTCATTTTTTCGAATCTTTAATAAAATGCCTACCGGGATGAGAATCAGTCCCAAAACGAGGAATACCGGCAGAATGATATAAATATACAACCCTAGATATATATTGCTTTGAGCAGAAATCAATGAAAATATGAACAAAATAAGGATCAGGATAAGGCTATTGACAACCATAATAAATCCGGTTATACTCACCCAATTGTAGAATGACTTAGGAGCTTTCATAGTTTTGTTTCTTTCATAATATGATTATAATTACCAATACGTTATACCTACATAAGTAGATATCTATTAACAAATATACAAAATGAGATATATCAAATATGCACGAAAAGTATTCCTGTACCTTAGTTTTCTCTATTTAGCGTCATTCAAAATAAGAATAATTATTATATTGTTGATCTGCAACAACTTAATTTATATTCAATCAGCCAGGCTTCTGCGTATTA
>DASVHX010000121.1:0-2576 GCA_036382355.1 Bacteroidales bacterium | reverse complement strand
TTAACAACTTAACGAGGAAGGGAGCAACTTATTTTGTTGACCCCCAGGTTAGGTTAAAATGAATTGAACCCAACGCGCTCTCCGAAAGCTGAAATGTCTGAATATGAGGGACGAAAATTACCGACTATTCTAATACAGGATACTGAATTTTCGGAAAAATGATTTCTGGCCGGGAATATCTGCACGGAAAATATATGTGCCTGGTAATAAGCTGTTCAGGTCGATCGATGCCTCACCCTTCTGCAGGATGGTGGATTGGTGAATAAGTATTTGCCCGCTGATGTTGTATACCAGCAACTCAGCATTTTTCGGCTTGTCAAAATCCGGTTTAACGATGATCAGGCGCTTGCTTCCATCGGCAAATATTTTTAATTCGTTGGGGAAATTGATGCCTTCAATACTAACAGCACCGTAAACAAGCGAAAGATTGTCCACCCAAAGTTTGGTGCCGGTATGTGTCAATCCATCAGCAATATTGGATGATATCAGCCCTATATTCATTGTGTCCGGAGTTTCCCTTATCAGGTATTCAATCGGGATGTTAAAAGCTGTCCAGTCATTGGCAGTATTGCTAAAAGCAAGAAAAGAATAGGCAATGGTATCACGCACACCATTATTCCATTTAGTCAGCTCTATGCCTAATAAACAGTTATCGCCAGTTGTCGGCAAATACTTGATAAAGCCGCTAAGCGACTGTGGCATGCCAGTAAATGGTGTTCCTCCCGAAATACTGGCTGTCTGGCCGATGGGATCAATGTTCAGGACTCCTAAGGTGATTACGCCGGGCAATGTTACAGGTCCAACAAATAAAATGTTATGTGTTACGGTCTCCAGTCTGGCGCAGGAAGTCCCGCTTTGAGGATTACTGGTTTCCTGAAATACAGTAGTAAACTGAGTAAACAGCACCGACATGTTTGTGGAATTCCACGAATCGGGCTCGCCACCGGCCCAGTTTTCGAAGTTCGCATTTGGAATTTCCTGGGCACTTGCGAATGGGGCAATATACAGTGCGGCTAAAGTGGCAAGTGTGAATTTGACGAAGGAAATATATAGCTTATTCATTTTCATTGTTATCTGTTTTAACAAAAGTAGGTATTATTTGAAAAGCAAAAATCCCTCCGAAGAGGGATTTTTGCACGTGAACAATCCTGTAAGCAGGGTTCTGTATGCGGTTGCCCGCACTTCTACCATTTATCTGGGCCCGACATCGCTGGCGGGCTCTAACGACCTACCCCCCGGGTTCGGGCGAGCAGCCCTCATTTCGGATTTCTCCGGAATACCGGTATATTTGGCCTTTCAACCCATAAGGTTTACCCCTGGCTGCCGTTGCCGGCAACAAGCGTGAGCTCTTACCTCACATTTTCACCCTTACCGCGCAGTTTGCACTGCGGTAGGCGGTTATTTTCTGTGGTACTTTCTGTTCCCGACGTCCCGGGACCTTCCCGTTAGGAAGTATGGCGCTCTGTGTTGCCCTGACTTTCCTCTGCATGTTGCCATGCAGCGATAGAACGGATTGCTGTAATGATGCAAAGATACGCATTCCGGGCGGATTTTGGTGATATGGAACCCTTTGCTATATATGACCTGAAGTGAAAAACGCTTCCTTCTAATACAAGATCAACATTATTTACTTGCAATGAACTTATCAGGAAGCAAATCGGGAAGTAGCTATCTGCTGAAAATGGATTTTAACATTTATCGGTCAGCGATTCTGATGGATCACAATTTCGATGGCACCATTGCCATAACGGGCGAAAGGCGCATTGCGGAACTCAATATCGTTATATTCTTTCAGTTTATTAATAAGCGCGGCTTTGAGTACTCCATTACCAATACCATGAATATAAATAACTTTCGCGTAATTATTAAGTATGGCACTTTCAAGGCTTCGATCGAAATAGCTGGTCTGGATGTGAAGGATTTCATGGTTGGAAAGGCCTTCGTAATTATCGCGTAACGCAGAAATATGCAGGTCAACTTCCGCTTCACGGCCTGTAACCCTATGTTTGTCTATAAGGACGTTGGTGCTGAGTGGTTTATTGTAACTTTTGCTAACTTCGTTAGTGGCAGTTTTGTTATAATCTGCATCCAGGATAGGGGTGGAGTGCAACCCCAGGTCGCAAAGTGATACCATGATTGCCTTTCCTTCGATCAGTGAACTGTCGATATAGCTTTCTTCCTTGTAAAACTTGACAGGTTTAATCTTAAACGACTCGTTTACAGGCTTTAGTATTTTATCCGACTCATCCTTATGAAACAATGCCTGTATCACACCTTCCGACCAAACCTCAATATCTTCGCGGTTTATGGTTTCAATAAGTGTTTTACTGGTTGGGTCTATTGAGGCAAAATCGATGCCGGTATAGTTTCCGGCTGCACCACGTAGGTTAAAGCTATAAAGCACCGAAAAATCGGTATTGTTGATCAGGTAAATATTAATGAGGCCGGTAATAAGCCATTGCTGATCCTTTGGCGTAAAGGCAAGGTAAAGACCCGGAGCATGAGACGATTCCCGGTGGCCAGGCCGCAGTTTGGTTTGCTGAGTTTCGCCATAGGAACTCATTTTTGGATCAGGT
>DASVHX010000120.1:0-9344 GCA_036382355.1 Bacteroidales bacterium | reverse complement strand
GGAAGAGAAAGCTTTGTTAATGCAAGATCAGTCACCCGCAATTCCTCGTTTAGGTATCAAAAAGTTTAACTGGTGGAGTGAAGCCTTGCATGGTCTGGCTAATAATGATAATGTCACCGTCTTTCCTGAACCTATCGGAATGGCAGCATCTTTTGACGATTCGCTTGTCTATAAGATTTTCAATGCTGTCTCCGATGAAACCCGTGCCAGGTACAACGAAGCCAAAAAAAAAGGCCAGGAGAACAGAAGGTTTTTAAGTCTTTCAGTTTGGACACCTAACATTCAGACCTGGCGCCGAAGCCTGTACGTACTTGCTCCGATGTTATTTAAAGATTAAAACATTAAAGTGAAAGGTGTAACTGCATTGCAAATCCGGTGTTTATTGTACACGAAAATGGCATGGCTGCACCAGCAAGGGTGGCTTGTGGAACCTAAAAAAATTAAAAGACCAAGTGTGATACCTGATTTATTGAAATTTCAAATCGGAAAAATGAAAGCAGGCAAAATCTGTTTTATGGTTTGCTTGCTCTTTTCATTTAATGCAAATGCGCAGGAAACAGTTGAACTGTATCCAGGTTCAATCCCTAATTCAAAAAAAACAGAGAAAAAAGAAACCTTCAATTCAGGGTTGTTTCGTGGTGTAACAAAACCAACAATTGAAATCTATCTCCCCGAAAAGGAAAAGGCAACCGGAACGGCAATTATCATTATTCCCGGGGGCGGTTATAGTGTGGTCGTTTACCAGGGAGAAGGAATTTCTACAGCCAAACAATTTGCAAAGAATGGGATAGTTGCGTTTGTGCTGAAATACAGGTTACCCGATGATTCCATTATGCTGAATAAAACAATTGGTCCCTTACAGGATGCGCAGCAGGCTATAAGGCTCGTTCGGGATAATGCCTCAAAATGGGGAGTTGATGTAAATAAGGTCGGTATCATTGGTTTCTCTGCAGGCGGACATTTGGCTTCTACTGCAGCAACTCATTTTCAAAATCGACTAATTGAAAATTCAGGCAATTCCAACCTCCGTCCCGATTTTCAGATTGTAGTTTACCCTGTAATAAGTATGCAGGATAGCTTAACACATCGTGATTCCCGAAGCAATTTGCTTGGTAAAAATCCGTCGAAGGAGCTGATTGATCAATACTCGAATGAATTACAGGTAACCAATAATACTCCGCCGGCATACATAACGCACGCCGCGGATGATAAAACAGTTGACGTGGACAACAGCATTGCCTATTTTGAAAGTTTGCGGCATCACAACGTTCATGTTGAAATGCACATTTATCCAAAGGGTGGACATGGTTTTATATTCCGGCAGCCGGACTGGATGGAACCATTGCTCCTTTGGATGAAAAAAAATAAATGGACGAAATAAAACAATCATCAATTTAATTTCATTTAAACGAGTAAAATGTCTATGAACAAAGTCACAAGTCTTCTAATCGCTTCTGCAGTCGTACTAAGTTTAACCTATTGCTCTGGCAGTGGAAAAACAACAGGCTCAAAATCCAATACAGCAAAAGGATTAAAAGATTACTACAAAGATTATTTCTTGATTGGCGCTGCAGTTACGCCTCGCTCTTTACATGGCGAAGATTCGGCTTTAATTGTAAATCATTTCAACAGCATGACCGCAGAAAATGCCATGAAAATGGGACCCATTCATCCAAGAGAAAATGAATACTACTGGAAAGATGCCGACTCCATTGCTGCTTTTGCTAAAAAGCACGGGCTGAAAATGCGTGGTCATACTCTGTGCTGGCATGCACAGGCTCCGGCATGGATGTTCAAAAATGAAAAAGGAGACACGGTATCGAAAGAAGTTTTGTTACAACGGTTAAAAGAGCACATCACCACCGTTGTAAACCGGTATAAAGACCGTGTATATGGATGGGATGTGGTGAACGAAGCCATTGACGATAATGATACTGTTTTCTACCGCAGGTCGCAATGGTACAGAATCTGCGGCGAAGACTTTATTGCCAAAGCATTTGAATATGCCCATGCTGCCGACCCGAAGGCGGTTCTTTTCTACAACGATTACAACACAGAAAATCCAAAGAAGCGGGAGAAGATTTACCAGATGGTAAAAAAATTAAAAGAGAAAGGTATTCCGATTCATGCAGTGGGATTACAAGGACATTGGTCTATCAACAACCCTGCGAGAGAGGAATTAGAAAAATCAATACAAATGTTTTCTTCACTGGGCCTGCAGGTGCAGGTGACCGAGTTGGACGTGTCTGTTTATGCCGGCAGACAAGGTGGACAATTAATTCAGGGTCAGCGCCGGGATACCACAACTGGTTTCACTCCTGAAATGGAAGAACCGCAAAGAGAAAAGTACAAAATGATATTCGATGTTTTTCGACAATATAGAGACAAGATAACCGGGATAACCTTCTGGAACTTGAGTGATCGCTACACCTGGCTGGATGGAAGAGGAAGAAAAAATTATCCCTTGTTGTTTGATATGAACCGACAACCCAAGAAAGCGTATTGGGATGTGGTAAATTTTACTCCGGAAAAGCAGACAATCAGATAACAAATCATTGAACAGTTGAATCGGACGAAATTTTTTTATACGATGAAACTTAATTGAAAACTTTCTTTGGCGATGATTGCAAAAACCTTTTAAGATGAAGAGGCACAGGAATCAAATATGTAATACAATACTTATCCGGTTATTATTTGTTTGGACAATACTTTGCATGGCGGGTTTCGCAATCGGTCAGCCTTCCCGTGAACTGCTTTTTGTTTCTCCCCAAATCAATTCAGATAACACAGTTATCTTTCGCTATTTCGCACCATCAGCAAAAGACGTGAAGCTGAATGTTCAATTTGAGAAAGCAAATGTTCCAATGACAAAGGATACTTCCGGTGTTTGGAGTGTTACGCTTGGTCCGGTAAAGCCTGATATGTATCCCTATCATTTTATTGCGGATGGCATTCACGTAGCAGACCCAAAGAACAGTGCTATTTTTCCGAACGAAGGTTTTCAAAACAGCATAGTCGAAATTACCGGGGGTACTCCATTGGTGCACACCATTCAGCATGTACCTCACGGAACGCTCTCTTACCGTTATTACACTTCACCCGAATTAGGCATACGACCTGTGTTAATTTACACGCCGCCGGGTTATGAAAAAGACGCTTCGAAAAAATATCCTGTACTTTATCTTCTTCATGGTACTACAGATGTAGAAGAAACGTGGACGAAAGTAGGTCGTGCCAATATTATTCTGAATAATCTAATTGCACAAGGCAAAGCAGTACCAATGGTCATCGTTATGCCTTATGGTCGTGCCTATCCAAAGATTACCAAATCATCCGGCAGTCTTCGAAACTGGGGACAATCTGCAGGAGATCAAAAAAGATTTTCTCAATCATCTTATTCCTTTTGTTGAACAGAATTATCGTGTTAAGGCAGACAACGACAACAGGGCTATTGCAGGTTTTTCAGGAGGCGGTGGTATGTCATTATTTTTGGGTTTAAATAACCCGGACTTGTTTAGATCTGTCATTGGTTTTGCACCGGGCATGCTGAAAGAAGAATTTAACCGCAACAATGTGATTGCTTTTGCAAATCCTTCACTCACCAATCAACGGTTAAAATTGTTTTGGATAGGAGTGGGCAGAGAAGATGGATTGTATCCGGTGATTTCAGATTATTTGAAGATGCTGGATGAAAAGAAAATACAACATGAAACATTTGTCTCGGATGGAGGACATACCTGGATGAATTGTAAACTTTACCTGTCAACGGTAGCACAAAAGCTTTTCAGGTAAGAGTAAAGTAAAACAATTTCTTCTATTGTTATTAAAATTAAAAATATAACCTTTAGAATAATGAAAAAGTTTATAATCATTATCAGCCTGATTCTACCAATCTGGTGTTTAGCACAGAAGTTTCCTTTTCAAAATCCGAAATTAAGTTCTGCGTCCCGTGCCAAAGATCTGGTTTCCAGGTTAACGTTAGAAGAGAAGGCTTTATTGATGCAGGACCAGTCGCCAGCAATACCAAGACTGGGCATTAAAAAATTCAATTGGTGGAGCGAAGCATTGCATGGTTTGGCAAACAATGATAACGTAACTGTATTTCCGGAGCCGGTGGGTATGGCAGCTTCTTTTGATGATTCACTTGTGTTTAAAATATTCAATGCTACTTCAGATGAAGTAAGAGCCAAGTACCACGATGCATTAAGAAGTGGAAAAGAAAACAGGCGGTTCTTAAGCCTTTCTGTATGGACACCCAATGTAAATATATTCCGTGATCCCCGCTGGGGCCGTGGCCAGGAAACCTATGGAGAAGATCCATACCTCACTTCAAGAATGGGTGTTTCTGTTGTTAAAGGATTACAGGGACCCGCTGATTCAAAATACCGTAAACTGTTGGCCTGTGCCAAGCACTATGCGGTGCATTCCGGGCCTGAGTGGAGTCGGCATGTGCTGAATCTGAACAATGTAAACCCAAGAGATTTATGGGAAACTTATTTACCTGCATTTAAATCCCTGGTAAAGGATGCCGATGTAAGGGAAGTCATGTGCGCCTATCAACGTTTGGATGATGAACCATGCTGCGGCAACAGCAGGTTATTACAGACAATTCTTAGGGAAGATTGGGGCTTTAAATATATCGTGGTTTCAGATTGCGGTGCAGTTACAGATTTTTTTACCAGCCATAAAACTTCATCCGATGCGGTGCATGCTTCATCCAAAGCTGTGCTGGCAGGTACGGATGTGGAATGTGTTTGGCAAGGCTATGCGTATGAAAAACTACCGGAAGCAGTAGCAAAAGGATTGATTACCGAAAAAGAAGTGGATAGCCATTTGCTGAAGGTGCTGATAGGCCGTTTTGATCTGGGCGATTTTGATGAAAATGCAATCGTGCCCTGGGCAAATATTCCCATGTCAATAGTAAACAATGATGAACACAGAAAACTGGCATTGGATATGGCGCTTGAATCAATGACCTTGTTGCAAAATAAAAACAATGTACTCCCATTAAAAAAATCTGCAAAAAAAATAGCAGTAATTGGCCCCAATGCAGATAACGAACCCATGTTGTGGGGAAATTATAATGGCAAACCACAAAGAACCATTTCTATTCTAAATGGCATCAAATCAAAACTTCCTGCAAACAGTGTTATGTATGATAAAGCCTGCGATGCAGTAGAGAATAAAGTAACGCAAAGTTATTTTTCAAAAACAACAGCAGCCGGTAAACAGGGTTTTAAAGCAAGCTATTGGAACAATCGTGAACGAACCGGCGATATGGTTACAACTGACCAGGTTACCAATCCATTTAAAATTACTACCGCCGGCGATCATGAATTTGCATCGGGTGTTAAACTGGTAGGCTTCTCTGCCAAATACGAAACTGAATTTACCGCACCCGAAACTGAAGAAATAGTTTTTAAGGCAGGTGTAACAGGTTATTTCGAATTATTTGTAAATGGTAAATCACTGGCACGCTATAATAACTGGCGTACGCTGCCATCAAGAATTGCTTACAATGTTGAAAAAGGAAAAACCTATCAAATAGAAATCAGGTATGCGCAATTAAACAACTGGCAGGCCAACCTTGAATTTGATTTTGGCAAAGAACTCGATATTGATTTCTCCGGCCTTATCACGAAGCTAAACGGAATTGATGAAGTTGTTTTTGTCGGCGGACTTTCAACATTACTGGAAGGTGAAGAAATGCCGGTGAATTTTCCGGGCTTCAAAGGCGGCGACCGCACCGATATTGAATTACCATTGGTGCAACGCAATTGTTTAAAGGCGTTAAAAGCAGTCGGTAAAAAAGTAATTTTTGTGAACTGTTCCGGTTCTGCCATTGGCATGGTACCGGAAACACAAAGCTGCGATGCCATTCTTCAGGCATGGTATGGCGGCGAATCAGGCGGGCAGGCTGTTGCAGATGTGTTGTTTGGCGATTACAATCCTTCCGGAAAATTGCCGGTTACTTTTTATAAAGACACAACACAGTTACCGGGATTTGAAGATTATTCCATGAAAGGAAGAACATACAGATACATGACTGCTGAACCGCTTTTTCAATTCGGTTACGGTTTAAGCTATACCAACTTTACTATTGGAAATGCACAGTTGAATAAAGCACAAATTAAAAAAGATGAAAGCCTTGCCATTACAATTCCAGTTACCAATACCGGTAAAAGAAATGGAACAGAAATAGTTCAGTTGTATGTTAAAAAAGTAAACGACACTATCGGCCCCATCAAAACATTAAGAGGATTTAAAAGAACAGAACTGGCTGCCGGCAAAACGGTGAATGCCGTTATTGATCTACATCCATCTGCTTTTGAGTTTTACAATGATAAAACTTTAAAAATGGATGTTACATCAGGTGATTATGAATTATGGTATGGAAGCAGTTCTGCCACAAAGGATTTGAAAATGGCAAAAATTACTATTGAATAAAGTGTTTATTTTTTATGTACTATACATTTTTTCGAAGTCTCTAATCAACATGTTTTTTATAAAATAATCGTCATATTAAAACTTGCAACCTAATCATTATTAAAACTTACAACATCTGAATGAAACAATTTCTAATCAACAAAGGCTTGCTGATTATAGTAAGCACTTTGTTATCATTAAGTGTAATCGGTCAACAATTGCCATATCAGAACCCCCGTTTAAGTTCCGCAGAACGTGCCAAAGATTTGATCTCCCGGTTAACCCTGGAAGAAAAAGCATCCCTGATGCTTGATCAGTCACCGGCTATCCCCCGACTGGGAATGAAAAAATTCAACTGGTGGAGCGAAGCGTTACACGGCTTGGCAAATAATGATAGTGTAACTGTTTTTCCTGAACCAATAGGAATGGCTGCTTCTTTTGATGATGCATTACTTTTTAAAGTTTTTAGCGCTACCTCTGATGAAGTGCGTGCTAAGTATAACCAGGCACAAATGAGAGGGTTGGAAAATCGTCGTTTCCTCAGCCTTTCTGTTTGGACACCAAACGTAAATATTTTTCGTGACCCCCGCTGGGGACGTGGGCAGGAAACTTATGGGGAAGATCCGTATCTAACTTCACGCATGGGCATTTCTGTAGTAAAAGGTTTGCAGGGCCCTGCTGATTCAAGGTATAAAAAATTACTAGCCTGCGCCAAACACTTTGCAGTTCACTCCGGACCGGAATGGAGCCGTCACACATTGAACGTAAATAATGTTAACCCCCGTGACTTATGGGAAACATATTTACCTGCGTTCAAATCGTTGGTGCAGAAGGCGGATGTGAGAGAAGTAATGTGTGCCTATCAGCGTTTAGATGATGAACCCTGTTGTGGAAACAACAGGTTATTGCAAAATATCCTTCGGGAAGATTGGGGTTTCAAATACCTGGTAGTTTCAGATTGCGGGGCCATTTCAGATTTTTATACCAGTCATAAAACTTCTTCTGATGCAGTGCATGCTGGTGCAGTAGCGGTGCTTGCCGGCACTGATGTGGAATGCGCCGGCCCTGTTTATAAACAATTGCCTGAATCGGTACGAAAAGGGTTGATCAGCGAAGAAAAAATAAATGAAAGTTTAATGCGTGTATTAATCGGCCGTTTCGACCTGGGGGAAATGGACGAAGATGCAATAGTTCCATGGACAAAAATTCCGGTATCCATTATTAACAACAATGAGCATAAACAACTGGCATTAGAAATTGCGAGAGAATCGATGACCCTCTTAATGAATAAAAACAATGTATTACCGGTAAGCAATTCCGTTAAAAAAATTGCTGTACTAGGCCCAAATGCGAATGAAAAGCGGCTTTTGTGGGGAAACTATAATGGAACTCCCATTAATACCATCACTATTCTCGATGGCATTAAAACCAAAGTTTCAGAAAAAAATATCTTGTATGACAGGGCCTGTGACGCAACAGACAATACCTATATTGAAACTGTAATTGGCCAATCTTCGGTTGATGGCAAAGCAGGTATTAAAGCTACTTATTGGAATAACCGGGAACTAACAGGTAATGTAGTAACAGTTGATCAGATAACGAATCCAATACAATTAACTACTGATGGGGCACATGAATTTAGTACAGGTGTACACCTTCAGGATTTTGCCGGTAAATACGAAACAGTTTACAAGCCTTACGAATCAGGTGAGATAGTTTTTAAAGTAGAAGCAAGAGGAAGATTTGAGTTACTGGTAAATGGTGATACCATTTATAAACCACGCAGGTTCGGCGCCCGTACTATCCGTATTCCATTAAATGTTGAAAATGGCAAAGAATATAAAATTGAAGCCATCTTCAGGCAGTTGGGAAATTTTCCGGCAAGTTTTAATTTTAATTTTGGCAAAGAAGTACCCGTTAAGTTTGATGAGCTGATTGAAAAACTTAAAGGTATTGATGTCGTCGTTTTCGCAGGCGGTATTTCTTCCCAACTGGAAGGAGAACAAATGCCAGTAGAGTTGCCAGGATTTAAAGGAGGCGACCGTACCGATATTCAACTTCCCGAAGTACAACGTAAATGTTTGCGAGCATTGAAGGCAGCAGGTAAAAAAGTGATTTTTGTTAACTGCTCTGGTTCTGCAATGGGACTGGTACCAGAAACAGAAAGTTGTTATGCTATTTTGCAGGCATGGTATAGTGGTGAATCAGGTGGACAGGCAGTTGCTGATGTGTTGTTTGGCGATTACAACCCTGCTGGCAAACTGCCTATTACTTTTTACAAAGACACAACACAATTGCCCGGTTTTGAAGATTACTCCATGAAAGGCAGGACCTATCGCTACCTCACTTCCGATCCACTTTTCCAGTTTGGTTTCGGGTTAAGCTACACCAACTTCAATATTGGCAATGCTCAGCTTAATAAAACACAAATTAAAAATGGTGAGGATATTGTACTTACCATTCCTGTTACCAATACAGGTAAAAGAAACGGAACAGAAATAGTGCAGGTATATGTAAAAAAAGTGAATGATGCAAACGGCCCTATAAAAACATTAAGAGGTTTTAAAAGAACCGAAGTAGCGGCTGGAAAAACGGTGAATGCCGTTATTGATTTGCATCCAAACGCTTTTGAGTTTTACAATGATAATACTTTAAAAATGGATGTAACACCCGGCGAATATGAATTGTGGTATGGTAACAGTTCAGCAGCAAAAGATTTGGAAATGATAAAAATTAATATCAGGTAGGGGGAAGGAATGTAGCTAAAACAACCGGCTTTATCACCTTACTAAACATTCATGCTTTATAATATTTTTTTATGAGCCAGAAATTCAAATTAATCTTTTCTTTTTTCATGGTGGCCTCCTATTGTTTTGCACAAACGGCTACCACTAAATACCCTTTAGATACAGTACTCA
>DASVHX010000119.1:0-5385 GCA_036382355.1 Bacteroidales bacterium | reverse complement strand
ATCATTGAAGGCAAAGGGCATAAAGATAATTTCTATCACACATTGTAAGTTCTCGATCGCATCAGCAAACATTCCGATAATTTGTGGTTGCGTTGGGCGGCTTTGCTCCACGATATAGCAAAACCCACTACAAAGCAGTTTTCCCCGGAAAATGGATGGACTTTTCACAGCCATGAGTTTAAGGGCTACAAGATGGTGCCATCAATTTTTGCGCAACTAAAGCTTCCGCTGAACGAAAAAATGAAATATGTTCAGAAATTGGTGCTGCTTCACCTGCGCCCGATTGTGCTGGCCGAAGGAACGGTAACAGATTCTGCAATCAGGAGGCTGCTTTTTGAGGCAGGCGACGATATCGATGATCTGATGACCTTATGCGAAGCGGATATTACCTCTAAAAACCAGGAGAAAGTTAAGCGTTACCTGCGCAATTTCAAACTCGTTCGCGTGAAACTTAAAGAGATAGAAGAAAAAGACCGTGTGCGGAACTGGCAACCACCAATTACCGGTGAACTTATCATGGAGACTTTTGGAATAGTGCCAGGCCGCAAGGTCGGGATCATTAAAACAGCCATTCGCGAAGCCATATTGGATGGGATAATTCACAATGAATTTAACGAGGCTTTGCAACTGATGCTGGATGAAGGCACCAAGCTGGGGCTCAATATGGTGAAGACTCCCGGGGAAAATAGTCCTTCCGGTTAATATTACAATTGAGCAATAATATCGATTCATATCGAAACAAGAATAGAAAAATTAGGTATCTTTATAACACTTTTATAACAACTGCTATGTTCGTATATAAATTTAGAGTTCTTCTCGAAGATCAGGATGATTTCCTGAGAGATATTGAGATCGGGTCGAAACAAACTTATGGTGATTTTCATAAAGTGCTCATCACTTCTGTAAATCTGGACAGGAAGGAATTATCGTCCTTCTTTGTATGCGACAGCAAATGGAAAAAGCTTAAAGAAATTACGTTGATTGATATGGGGGATAATTCGCAGGAACCTCCTGCAAAGCTTGATGAGGATGAGATTCCTGAACCTGCCATGCCAGTGTTTGTGATGGATAATGTGAGAATAAAAGATATGATCGACGATCCGCATCAGCGGATTATCTTCGAATACGATTTTTTAAATCCACGCACTTTCTATATTGAACTGCTAAAAATCAACGAAGCTAAACCTGACGTTGAATATCCTGTTTGTGTGAAACAACAGGGACAACTTACCAGCCCCGCTGTTCCATTTATCTTTGATGCGGATGAAGTTGAAATCGTCGATGAAGCAGCTATGTTGCAGGAACTTAACGAAATGGTGGATGAAGGCCAACTCGATACAGAATCGTCGGATGAGGCACCGCCAGTGGATTTACCCTGGTAGCTTTGCATAGCGATCAACAATCCGCCTGTTTCGAAGTAGCGCAGGCCAGCGGAAAAATCGGGATGGACTCCAAACCATTGCTTGTCGTAATTACCGGCCCCACGGCTGTAGGAAAAACTGCTGTTTCCATAGCTTTGGCTAAAGCGTTGGATACGGTGATTCTTTCAGCCGATTCGAGGCAGTTCTACGCTGAACTAAACATTGGCACTGCAAAACCCGACGCCGCTCAATTTAGTGAAGTGCAGCATTATTTTGTTGGCCAGCTTTCAATACACGACTATTACAACGTGGCTCGCTACGAGGCGGATGTGTTGCAATTGCTGCCTTCACTATTCGAAAAACATCCGGTTGTATTGATGGTTGGAGGATCAGGTTTATATATTGATGCTGTTTGTCGCGGTATTGACGATTTTCCCGATCCCACACCCGAACTACGAAATTACCTTAAGGGAATCCTCGCCGATGAAGGTATCAGTAAACTCCAGGACCTTCTGCAGCAACATGATCCTGCCCATATGCTGGAAGTAGATATTGCAAACCCAAAACGGCTGTTGCGGGCCCTGGAAGTTTGTATGACCACCGGCAAACCCTATTCGGAGCAACGCATGAACCAATCGAAAGCAAGGGATTTCCGTGTGGTAAAAATCGGGTTGAACCTGCCACGTGCTGAATTGTTTGCCCGCATAGGCCAGCGTGTGGACCAGATGATGGTTGCCGGACTACTGGAAGAAACAAAGCAATTTATTCCACTTCGTCATCTCAATGCATTGAATACCGTGGGTTATAAGGAGTTGTTTACTTATCTCGATGGAGAAGTTTCGCTGGAGCGGGCCGTGGAAAACATCAAAACCAATACCCGCCGCTATGCCAAGAGGCAGCTTACCTGGTTCAAAAGAGATATGGAAATGAAGTGGTTCGAGCCTCATCAAACAGCAGAAATATTAGATCTCTGCATACAAGATTATTAATTGCTTAAGCCTTTTTGTAATGGATTGGGAAAAAATCATTAAAGCATCGTTTACTTTCCTATACAAAACTTCCCAAAAATATTCCCTAAAAGTTCGTCATTCGTAACCTCGCCTGTGATGAGGCCCAGGTGGTAAAGCGCCGTACGGATGTCAGTGGCTATCAGGTCGGAGGGGATGTTGTTGGCAAAACCTTTCTCAATGCTGAGTAGCGACTCCAGCGTATTCGTGAGTGCTTCGTAATGCCGCAGATTTGATACGATTGTCATATCACTTGTTTCGCCTGAGCGCACGGAATGAAGGATGCGGTCGGTGATCAGATTGATATTTTCGAGTCGTTTTGCCGAAACAAATAATGTGTTATTGTCAACCAATTTGCGAAATGTGTGCGGCGATTCCTGTAGCATATCGGTTTTGTTGGCTACCAGGATAATTTCTTTATCCTTCATGTGCATCTGATCGCGGATGTCTGCGATGGCTTCATCAATTTCGTCTTCTGTGGTGTCGGTGATATCGAAAACATAGAGTACAATGTAGGCCTGGTTCATTTTCTCATAGGTCCGGCCAATGCCTAAGGTTTCGATAGTATCTTCGCTATCGCGTAATCCAGCGGTATCTATGAAGCGGAAACTAACACCTTCTATGCTGATAGAGTCCTCGATAGTATCGCGCGTAGTGCCCGGGATTTCCGACACAATGGCCCGCTCTTCGTTGAGCAGGGCATTGAGCAGCGTAGATTTCCCGACATTTGGTTTCCCGACAATAGCTACAGGTATTCCGTGTTTCATCACATTTCCGAGCGCAAATGACGCCTGTAGGCGGGAAATTTCTTCCTTTAGTGAAATGAGTAGCGAGAGCAAAGCCGTGCGGTCGGCAAATTCCACATCTTCTTCACTGAAATCGAGTTCCAACTCAATAAGCGATGCAAAATCGAGTAAGCGTGCACGTAAGCTTTTTATTTTTGTTGAGAACCCACCACGCATCTGGTCTATGGCAAGGTTATGCGAGGCTTTGGAATTCGCGGCTATCAGGTCGGCAACTGCTTCGGCTTGCGAAAGATCAAACTTTTTGTTTAGAAATGCCCTTATCGTGAATTCGCCCGGATCGGCCATACGGGCACCATTGGCCAAAAGAATTTCGATTATGCGTTTCTGAATATAAACCGATCCATGGCAGGAAATTTCGACTACATCTTCGCCGGTATAGGAAGTTGGATTCCGAAAAACCGTGACAAGTACTTCATCTACTAGGTCGAGCTGATCGAAAAAGCCTCCGAGGTGACTGGTGTGACTATGCATTTCACTCAGACGACCCTTTTTGCCATGAGGTACAAAAACCTTTTCACAAATGCCGAAAGCCTCATCACCAGAGAGCCTGATCACTGCAATTGCGCCTGTGCCCGGTGGCGTGGCAAGTGCACAAATAGTATCTTTAGATGAAATATGTTCAAGTTTCATGGCGATGTTTGTTTTTACCAACCGGTAATTTCGAATGCTAATATATCACTGACAGGGATCAGCATGTTAAAATGCCGGATATTTCAACAATTCCCGCGAGCCGTAGTACAAATGTACACATAAAACAGCCGTTTTGATTCTGTGACGCTTGAACAAGTTAATTCCAGTGGGTTTCAGGTAGTGATATCAATTATATGAACTGTCATAATCAATCCCAACCTGATTCTAAACATACAAAAACTATTGTCCTTTCAGAATATTGAACGTGAGGGATTCGATCGGCATTTAAATATATATATCAGCTAATACGCCAGGTGAGAATTCAAAAAAGGAATAATAGCGAGCTAAAAACCAGGAAGTATTTTGCCAGATAGAATAAAGAAAACTAATTTAGCCAGGATTTAATAATAGCTGCAATGTAATAGAGCAACAATCAGTTATAGCTAATTAATTTTGACTTAGCAATTATTTCTACTTTTACAAATCGAATGTGAAAAATGCATATGATTTTGCAAAATATGAAACAATTAACAATATAACTCGCAGGTATTTTTATAAAAGCACTAAAGCAAAAACTAAATAACTAATTTCAATAATAACAAAAGGATTAATAACTAAAGTATGAGTATACTCGTAAACAAGGACTCTAAAGTAATTGTTCAAGGATTTACCGGCAACGAAGGAACATTCCATGCTTCGCAAATGATTGAATATGGAACCAATGTGGTTGGTGGGATTACGCCAGGTAAAGGCGGACGGTTTCATCTGGGCAAACCTGTATTCGATACTGTAACCGACGCCGTTAAGGCAACTTCGGCCAACGTATCTATCATTTTTGTTCCGCCTGCTTTTGCAGCAGATGCGATAATGGAGGCCGCGGATGCCGGCATTGCTGTTATTGTATGCATAACTGAAGGAATTCCGGTAAAAGATATGATAAGTGTAAAAGAGTACCTTAAAGGACGCAGCTGTCGACTTGTTGGACCAAACTGCCCTGGCGTTATCACACCTGGCGAAGCTAAGGTTGGCATTATGCCCGGGTTTATTCACGCACCAGGCACAATTGGTCTTGTATCCCGCTCCGGAACACTCACCTATGAAGCTGTTGACCAGCTTACCAAGAACGGACTCGGACAGTCAACAGCGCTTGGTATAGGCGGCGATCCCATTATCGGCACAACTACACGTGATGCAGTTGAATTGTTCATGAACGATCCTGGCACCGAAGGTATTGTCATGATAGGCGAGATTGGCGGAAATATGGAAGCTGATGCAGCCTATTGGATTAAAGAACACGGAACAAAACCCGTTGTTAGCTTCATTGCAGGTGCTACCGCTCCTAAAGGACGAACTATGGGCCATGCCGGCGCTATTGTTGGTGGTACCGCCGATACTGCCGAGGCTAAAAAAAACATCCTGCGCGAATGCGGTATCGTTGTGGTAGATTCTCCTGCCGATATTGGAACAGCCATGGTTAAAGCACTTGGGAAGTGAAAAATTAAAAACTAAAAGTGAAAAACTAAAAGTTCTGATTTTTTAAACTTTTAGCTCTTCACTTTTAGTTTTTCACTAAACTTAAGT
>DASVHX010000118.1:0-4140 GCA_036382355.1 Bacteroidales bacterium | reverse complement strand
ATTAAAAAAAAATAATGTTTCGGATTTCGGCCCAATTAATGCCTCGAACTACGAAAACTATTTCATAGCTGATACCGAAAATCAACTTACACCCGACGAACAGCACTGGCTGGCCGGTTTTCTGGAACGCAATCCCGAACTTACTACCATTTACGAGCTTTACCTTAATACCCGGCTTCAACCGGATATGCATATTTATTTCCCAGGAAAGGAAGGACTGAAGCGTTCAATCTTCAATACCCGAAAGATTTACTATTATGCACTATCGGCAGCTGCTTCAATTGCATTGCTGTTTGCTGTTTTCATGAACCAAGGTTCGAAGCAGGAACCTATCCTTACTGCCATGCAAAAACCATTGAACCTTCCTGCCGCCAATAGTAAGAACGCAGGCCAGGCAATTTCTCTACATAATATTTCATCAATAGCAGCTGAGGCATCAAATAATAAAACTGTCAGTTATCCGGCTGTTTCAAATCAATTGCCGGATCAGGCGCTGGCTGCTAATGAACAGCATCCTTGCAAAAGAAAACCAGTAACTGAAATTCAATCAAGGTTAGCTGCCCGCGTTACAAGCCGCGACATTGTAGAACTTCAATATACATTTATCCGCCAAAGCAAGAATAACCCCGAAACATACGCAAACCTTTACAACCAGATCAATTTAGCCGATCGGATGCAGAATGAACAGGTATTTGCGCCTATTGCAAGTTCGCCTAAATCCATGCTTCGCTCAGGTCTGCGTAAATTGGGTAGTATTTTTACCGGCAAAGAAACTCCTTCCGATCGTAGTACGGTCAATTTCTGGACGCTCGCTGACCTTGGAATCAGTGGGTATAATCTGCTTACCGACAAGGATATGAAACTGCTCACGCAATCCAACGAGAGTGGAAAAGTCGTTTCCTATGCATTAAAGAGCGATGAATTCGAATTTACGCACTTGCAGAATAAACCAAAAAATCCTTAGTGTGTTGCAGTATTGCTACCTTCACGTTTTTCAATCTCAACTCATTTACTTCACAATCAAACGCATACATTCATATTTTCCTGTGAAAATACAAGAACTTGTAACAAATTGAGCGATCAGTCCGTCATAAAGTTCAAACAAGCAAGAAACTTTTAAAAACCAAGCTATGAAAACTCTTGAGAAAGCTTTATCAGTGGGTATTATCCTCGCCCTGACGGCTTTGCTGCCGTTAACCATCCTGGCCCAGGATCATAATATCACCCTACAGGAAAGAAATGTCGCACCTTTCGATGGCATCGACGTTGGTGGTGCATTTACTGTAATTTTAATCCAGGGCGAACCTCAGATGGTGAAGGTGGAAACCGACGAAAATTTCCAATCACGTGTAGTAACTGAGGTTGAGGATAATGAATTACGAATTTCCAGCAAAGGGATGAATAACCCGGGCAAACTAAATGTGTATGTTACAGTGAAACAACTTCATTCCCTAAATGTGAGCGGTGCAGCTTCGGTTAAAGGAGAAACCAAATTTACTTCCGATCATTTGCGGATAGAAACCAGCGGAGCAGCCAAGGCAACCCTGGAAATTGAAACTACTAAGCTCGATACAGAAGTTTCGGGTGCTGCCGATCTTAAGCTCTCAGGTTCAGCAACAGAACATATTTCGGAACTTAGTGGTGCCGGACAGTTAAAGGCTCTTGACTTGCTTACATCAAAATCTACTTTGGATATAAGTGGTGCTGCCGAAGGCCGCATCACAGCTAAAGATGAAATAAACGCCGATGTATCAGGAGCCGGCAAACTCACATACTACGACGAGCCTGCCGTGAAACATATCAATAAATCAGGAAATTATGAGATAAAACTACAAGGGCTTGAAAATCTCGGGGAACTTAAAAACCTCGAAGGACTGGATGAGCTAAAGGACCTTGATGTGGAAACCTACACAAATGGTGATACAGTAAGTGTTATGGTCGGGAACAATAAAAAGATTGTAGTAATCACTGGTGATAGCACAGAAATCTCTTTAGGCAACAACAAGTTTACAGTAGATGACAACGGAAACGTAAAATATCGCCGCGACAGGAAAAACAAATTTAACGGTCACTGGAGTGGTTTCGATCTGGGTGTAAACGGATACCTTACGCCGAACAACGATTTTAACCTTGCCCCCGGAGATGAATTCCTCGACTTGAGAATGGAAAAATCTATAAATGTTAAACTTAACTTTTTTGAACAAAACTTTACACTTGTTCGCAATCATATTGGATTGGTTACCGGGCTTGGCTGGGAATTCAACAACTACCGGTTCGCCGACAATGTAGTGCTTACTGAAGATAACGGAGAATTGCTTGGCTACAAGGACAACGATCCGACCCGCGATTATTCAAAAAGCAAATTGGTGGTTAATTATCTCAATTTGCCGCTGATGCTCGAATACCAGACCAACAAGTTCTCAAAATCAAATAGCTTTCATATCGCAGCCGGGATGTTGGTTGGTCTCAAGATCGGATCGCACACCAAGATAGTCTTCAATTCAGGAAATAAACAAAAAGAAAGGAACTTTACTTCTCTCAATCCTTTTAAATATGATGCAACTGTCAGGATAGGCTGGGGAATAATCAACCTGTATGCCGATTATTCGCTTGGCAAGATGTTTAAAAAAGACAAGGGTCCCGAACTCTATCCATTTGCCATGGGTATTACGATTGGTAACTGGTAATATCGAAATCAAATCGTTTAAAGTGCTATCCTGGCCAAAGGGGTGGCACTTTTTTGTTTATACCAAATCAGGGCAAGTTTAGTGTTCGTTGAACCCTCGGAGATGCAAAAATAAAAACCCAGTTCCTCCCGGTATAACTGCAACTAACTGAAAATTGCTTCACATTTTCATCAAGTTGCAGTATATTTGCCCGATAAAACCTACTTTTACCGCCGTTTTCGGGCAACACAATATTAGTTCTATTAATGCATGTGCTTTTATAAAACTAATGCTTAGCATATTCTATCCCACAATCAAAAAAAAACTAAACCCATATGTCAGGACATAGTAAATGGTCGACCATCAAGCGTAAAAAAGGCGCGTTAGATGCAAAGCGATCGAAACTCTTCTCGAAGTTCCTTAAAGATATTACCATTTCTGTGAAAGAAGGTGGTCCTGACCCCGATGGCAATCCAAAACTGAGGGTAGCTATTGCAAATGCCAAAGGTGTGAGTATGCCTAAGGAGAATATACAGCGCGCTATAAGCAAGGGTGCCGAAAAAGATTCTGCTAACTTCGCCGAAACTACTTATGAAGGTTATGCACCTAACGGTATAGCTATTTTTGTCGAATGCACTACCGACAACCTGCAACGGACGGTTGCCAATGTCCGCTCCTACTTTAATAAATTTGGCGGAAACCTGGGAACAAACGGTTCGCTTGGATTTTTATTCGACCGTAAAGGAGAATTCACAATTCCCCAGGGAAACCTCAATCCTGACGATTTTGAAATGGAAGTTATCGATGCCGGTGCCGAAGACATCAGCCTTGAAGATGGCTTTTTCTATATTACTACTGCCATGGAAGATTTCGGAGCTATGATGCGCAAACTTGAAGGATTGGGAATAGAGCCCGAAAGTGCAAAACTGGAGCGCATCCCACGCGAAATGGTAAAACTCGATGTTGATCAGGCACGCAAAGTTATGCGACTGGTCGAGCTGTTCGAAGACGATGATGATGTACAGAATGTATACCACAACATGGAGCTTACTGATGAACTTATGGAAGAGTTGGACAAATAATCACTGTTTACCCAATAACCGTAAAAGGCTGCCTTGATGGGCAGCCTTTTACGGTTATATTCAGACTTGTGAATTCCTAAACAGGAAAATCTAAACTAACCTTTCATTTTCGCAACAATCTCATAAGTATCCTGTGCTATCACCAATTCTTCGTTGGTAGGTACAATCATTATAGTTACATGGCTACCTGGCTTGGAAATAATATCCTCTTTTCCACGGAGTTTATTGTTCTTTTCTTTATCAAATTCAATGCCCATAAATTCAAGTCCTTCCATCGTCTTTTCGCGGGTTACGAAATCGTTCTCGCCGACGCCACCGGTAAAAATGATTAAATCGACACCACCCATGGCAGCAGCATAAGAGCCAATGTATTTTTTAATCCGGTACCGGTA
>DASVHX010000117.1:0-3562 GCA_036382355.1 Bacteroidales bacterium | reverse complement strand
CGTTACTAATGAAGATGGATTGCTTTCCGGTAAATTAAAACTTGGCATTACGGCTAATTGTCTTGGTGTCAGTTCACTCGGGCCTGTTTCTGCTGGTGGGACACCAACAGGAATTCCCGCTGCCCTGGCCCCGGTTGGATATTCAGTGAATAATTTTGGTGTGCCGGGGGCAAAATCCTATCATCTTCTGGCACCTGGTTATGGTGACCCCGCAGGCGTTGCCACTGGTACCGCCAATCCTTATTTTGTCCGTTTTGCTTCATCGCCTGCTACAACCGTTTTGGCTGATGCAATGGCTGTTGACCCAACATTCTTTTCATTGTGGATAGGCAATAACGATGTCCTTGGCTATTCTACTTCCGGTGGATTGGGCGATGTAATTACACCCCAGGCATATTTTACAGGAGCCCTCACAGCTATTGTTACAAATATGACTGCTAACGGGGCAAAGGGTATTGTAGCTAATATTCCTGATGTAACTAGTGTGCCTTTCTTTACAACAATACCATACAACGGCTTGGTGCTTACCCAGGAACAGGCTGATGCACTAAATCAGGCATATTATAATGGTGCTTTAGGTATCAATTTTGTGTTAGGACAGAATGCTTTTGTTATTGCTGACCCTACTTCTCCGATCCAAATGCGCCAAATCAAATCAACAGAAATGGTTCTTTTAACATTACCACAGGACTCTCTCCGTTGTGGAGGATGGGGCAGTATTAAGCCGATACCGGACCAATACACGTTGGTAGAGTCTGAAATTAGCGCTGTGCAAACTGCAACTCAAGGTTTTAATGAAACACTTAAAGCCCTTGCTGATTCAAAAGGCCTGGCATTTGCTGACGTCAACTCTTTGCTGAAAAAGGTAAAAACCGGTTTGGTCTATGATGGCATGCGATTTTCAGTAACTTATGTAACCGGCGGTGTTTTTTCGCTTGATGGGGTTCACCTTACAGCACGTGGCAATGCCATTGTTGCAAACTATTTTATTGAAGCTATCAACAGCAAATATAGCTCAAGTATCCCATATGTTAATATTGGTGATTATCCAGGTCTAATATTTCCCTGATAATTTTAAAAATGAAATATAAAGAAGGCGGATTTAATTCGCCTTCTTTTGTTTCTGGTAACAGCAAAATATGGATCAAATCTCCTTAAAAAGTGATATTCTGTTTCATAAAAAATCACAAAAACGTTTTATATGAAAAAGTAAATGCCTATTTTTGCGATGGATCATTTAGAATAAATCTGATTTTCAGCCCTTAACATATTTCCTGACTAACTTCCAAAACATGACTCTACAAACTGCCATCCACAAGATTTTCTATTCGATATTGCTAATCGTCGCATTAGCTTCACCATCTATATTATGGGCGCAAAATTTTGAAATTGATACAACCGGTTTCTTCAACGATAACAGGGGAGAAGTAACACATCCCAAGTCGTTTGCCTCAGCAGGGCCAAAAGCAGATATTGAATCAGAAGTTAAAGTAAAGCCAGGCAAAGAAGTAGTAGTAAAATCGCACGGGGTTTCAGTTTCAGGGATAAAAGCATCAGCCAGAGAAAATAATCTAAAATCCAGTTCGGCCGTACAAAACCCGATGCCTTCTAGTATATATGGGTCATCCTGGGATACTTTGAGTGTGCGTGTAAACCGAACTGATTTTTCTTCCAAAAGCGATACTTCATTTATAAATCTAGCCAATATTGAAGGTTCCTCATTTGTTTTTCCTTACAAGGGAAAGATACTTTCTCCTTTCGGTTATCGTGGCAGGCATTTTCATGCAGGTATTGATATTAAACTTAACCATGGCGATCCTGTAGTTTGTGCATTCGATGGTAAAGTGCGGATGGCAAAATACTATTCAGGCTATGGAAATGCAGTAGTAGTGAGGCATAGTAACGGACTGGAAACACTTTATGGACACCTTTCGAAAATAGAGGTTCATGTAAACCAGGAATTAAAAGCTGGTGACCTGATTGGGCTTGGAGGCCGCACGGGTCGTGCTACCTGTGATCACTTGCATTTTGAAACCCGATACCTTGGTGAGGCATTCAATCCGCGTCAATTTATCGATTTCGACAATTATTGCCTCTCTAAAGAAGTCCTCCCCATTACGAGGCGTACTTTTGGCCAATCAAAAGATTATTTGCCAACAGCTTCAAATGAAGGAATAGATAATGATAGCGTTCCTGATCCTGTATCTACAGCCTCACATTCCCATTCCAAACATAGCAAAACAAAAGGCCGTAAATATTACAGCATAAAGAACGGAGAAACACTCTACTCGATCGCCAAACGCCATAATACCACAGTTAAGGACTTATGTTCGCTTAATAGGATCAAGCAAAATAAGACTTTGAAAATTGGAACACGTCTTCGCCTGAAATAGGAAGTTCCTACATTAAACTCACTTTTTAATTCTTCTGCGGGCTTTCAGCCTGTATGTATACATTACCTGCTATTGTAAAAAAAATTACTTTTACCTGATTAATACAGGACATGGCAGCAATATACATCATGGCGGCAATAATGGCAGGGAGTTTCATCACCTGGCTGATTTTACGCGCAAATTTTCTGCGGAAAACAAATGAAAAGGAAAGTGATATAAGACTTCTTACCGACCGTGGGTTGCGCCTGAACCAACAATGCGCTGAACTCCAGCAGGAAGTTATTGCAGAACGCTCCAACGCCGATTCGTTTCGGGTTAGGTTGGCCGGTTCTGAAACAGAAAATAAGAACCTGATTGAGAAACTTAGTACTCAAAAAGCGGAAATAGCCGAAATGCAGCAGCAATTAACTTCGGAGTTCAGGAACCTGGCAAATGATATTCTGAAACAACATGCCACCGAGTTTACCCAGAGCAATCAAAAAAATATTGGCGAAATTCTCAATCCTCTGAAAGAGAAAATCAAGGAATTTGAAGATAAGGTGCAACATGCGTATGATCAGGAAGGTCGTGATAAAGTTTCGCTTAAAACAGAAATCATTCATTTGCTTGAACTCAACCGGAAATTGAGCGAGGATGCTGAAAACCTCACCAGAGCACTTAAAGGTGATGTGAAAAAGCAAGGCAATTGGGGCGAGATGATCCTGGAACGCGTATTGGAGCGTTCGGGTCTGGTGAATGGCGAAAATTACCTGAGAGAATATACAGCTACAAACCAGCGGGGCGAAACCATACGCCCCGACGTAGTGATTAAACTTCCTGATAATAAACATATTATTGTTGATGCCAAAGTATCGCTCGTTGCTTATGAAGCATATGTGAGCGCTGATGAACCCGCAGTAAAGGGAAAATTCCTGCGGCAGCATATTGAGGCGCTCCGGAATCAGATCAAAATCCTAAGCGAAAAGGATTACCAGGGTTCTGCAATGTTTGATACACCGGATTTCGTTTTGCTGTTCCTTCCAATGGAATCAGCTTTCAGCATTGCGCTGCAGAACGATCCCGACCTATTTGGTTTTGCCTGGGACCGGAAAATTGTAATCGTTAGCCCGACAACCTTATTGGCAACTCTTATGACAATTTCGGCTATGTGGAAGCAGGAAAAGCAAACA
>DASVHX010000116.1:0-4673 GCA_036382355.1 Bacteroidales bacterium | reverse complement strand
GTTGAAACCAACAGATAAATTCTTATGTAGATTGAAAGCATTTCCAACATAAAACTGGTCAAGCCCACCTGAACCGGTATAAGAGAATTGAACTTTTCCAGTCGGGTCGTCGCTCTGTGTGTCGAGTATTTTATAACCCATGTTAGATACTGGCAATAATCCAAAACTGCTCTTCCACCACTTTGTAACCGGAAATCCGAAAAGTAATGATCCGAGTGATGCAAACCGTGATTTCTGACTCATCTGATCGGTATGCAGTGTCGAAAGTCTGCCATAAACGGAACCATCGAAAATAAAGGAGGTTGTATCAAACGCAGCATAGGATGCCGGATTGGCTGTGTTTATATAGTATGGGCTGCTAAAAGCCAGGCTGGTTCCCCCCATTCCCATGTTTACAATACTGCTGTTCCTGGCCAGATCGCCAATGCCGAAGCGCGAATAAGGTGAACCTATTTGGATTTGGGCAAATGTTAGCTGTCCTGTCAGTGTGATCAGAACGACAAGTAGGAATTGATTTTTAATACGACTTCTCAAGGTTATAGTCTAAGATAATGTTTAGTCCGGTTAATACCAGATTTGGGATGGCAAAGGTCTTATTTTTTAATCGTTTATCAAAATAATTGTTGTCACCGCCGCTCATTATCGTTTTCAATCCGGGGTAAATCAGTCCGTATCTTTCGATCATGCCGTCTATCTCAGCCAAAGTACCATTGAGAACACCCGAAAGGATGCTATCTGAAGTGGATTTTCCGGTAAGCGAAGCGTCGATTTTTTCATCCAATAACGGTAAACGACCAGTAAAAGTATGCAGCGCTTTATATCTCATCATCAATCCTGGTGAGATAGCACCTCCAAGGTATTCGCCTACGGACGTAATCAGGTCGTAAGTGATGGCTGTACCTGCATTTACGACAAGGATGTTTTCTGATGGCATCAATGCATGAGCTGCCACGGCAGAAGCAAGCCGATCAGCCCCGAGTGTGGCTGGAGTAGCGTAGGAAGTTGCTATAGGAATAAGCATGGAAGCGTTAAATGCAAAAAAGCGAAAGTGTTTTTGCAGGTAAACTTCAACCTCAGAGGGGTAGTCTCTTACAGTAGCGAGGATTGAAAATTCTATGCCGGCATAGGCTTCTGCGAAGTGCTCCAGTGTCGGAAGCGTGATTTCTTCCAACATTTGAAAGCCCACCATTTGTCCTTTATCGAAAACGGCCAGTTTCACCAGGGTATTTCCGATATCTATCGCGAGGTTCATGCTGTAAAATTAACAAATACAGGCAATTTATTAAGAATGGATTTAAATTTTGGCTGTCACCGGCTAATTCAAGATCAAATTTTGGCAGGATTAAAAAAAAATGTACTTTTGCCGTCCGATTCTAAGGTGTCGTAGCTCAGTCGGTAGAGCAATGGACTGAAAATCCATGTGTCACTGGTTCAAATCCAGTCGACACCACCAGAATTCAAAAAGGACTTGAAATTTCTATTCAAGTCCTTTTTCATTTTATAGAAATTTCAAATTTAATGCCAGATATCTCAAATGTCACCTCCTGATGACATGAAACATCTGTAGGTTTTATCACAAATGCTTGATGACAAGTTGAATTCCCTTTTCATAATTTATAACCCATATTATTCTGTTGTTTGCATGGAGCGACAATCATTTTAAAAAATCATATTTGATTGATTCAACTGATTTTATAGCGCGGTCGGTGAAGAAATCAGCAGCAGGGAAAATCTTAAATACACTCCCAACTTCATCCTTTTTAGTAGGAATTACCAGGAATTTAGCCTGGTTGTTGAGGTTCCGTTTATAACATTTCCATCCTTAATTAATTTCCGGGATTTCCCATAAAAGAAGTAGAACCATTTAACATTTCCTTAACATACAACGATAAAATTAATTATTTCTTAACCCAGAGATAACTTCTACAAAATATTCAGGGTGTTATTTTGCATTTGATTTTAATTCAAAGCCAAACAACACAAACTAAAATTAAACCAGATAAATGAAAACCTATTTTAAATCATTGTTGTTTATACTATTGGCTATTGCCGGCACAGCAAAGGCACAGGATGCGGAACTATGTCCGTTGGATACCATAACCACCAATGTGCAGAAGTTGAATGCTGCCATGAGCACCCTGCAAAAACTTAAAATATCGGGCTATATACAGGCCCAGTATCAGATTATTGAAACTCCGGGTGCAAAATCTTTTGCCGGTGGAGATTTCCCTGCAGTTTCCGATAATCGTTTCATGGTTCGCCGCGGACGTATAAAATTTGCGTATGATTCTTACCTTACAAAGTATGTCCTTCAATTTGATGTTACAGAAAAGGGGTTGGCTATAAAGGATGCATACCTTAATGTTTCCGATCCATACCTCAATGCCTTCAGCATAACAGCTGGAGTTTTCAACCGCCCGTTTGGATACGAAATTCCTTACTCTTCGTCGGTACGCGAAAGCCCTGAAAGATCGAGGTTTACCCAGACGCTCTTCCCTGGGGAACGCGACCTTGGCGCCATGCTTACCTTCCAGATGCCCAAAACTTCGCCATTGAATTTCCTTAAAATAGATGCAGGTTTCTTTAGCGGTAACGGAACCAACCCTGAATTTGACAAGAAAAAAGACTTCATAGGTCGCATCGGCATCGCCAAGGCTACCACAAATGAAAAAGTCAAATATGGTTTAGGCTTTTCTTACTATAACGGAGGAATTTACCAGGGTACAGTAACCCCGGCCCTGCCAGCCAAACCCCGCGCTGCCCAAACCTATGAAATGAAGACAATCGGCGACACAGTTTCTTTTGTAAAGATTGCCGGAGATAGTATTGTCGGTTCCTTCCATAAAAGATCATATTTCGGGATTGATGGGCAATTAATAGTTGAAACTCCACTTGGACTTACTACTTTGCGCGGTGAATATATTGCCGGGAAACAGCCTGGTACCAGTAGTTCCACAACAAGCCCTACCAGTGCTATTCCTGCCAGCGATACATACCTGAGAAAGATAAGCGGTGCCTATGTTTACTTTGTTCAATCATTTACAGGAACCAGACTATCTGTTGTTGCCAAATACGACATCTACGATCCCAATACGAATATTTCGGGTAATCAGATTGGTTTAAAATCAAAAACCGGAAAAACCACGGCATCTACTGCCGGAGATATTAAATACAATACGCTTGGTCTTGGCTTAATCTATGCATACACACCCAATATTAAATTTACGGCATATTACGACATGGTTAAAAACGAAACAAGTAAAAACCTGGCAGGTTACACCAAAGATATAAAGGACAACGTGTGGACACTCAGGCTTCAATATAAATTCTAATTACATAATTAAGAACTAACTTTAAAAAATAACAAAAATGAAAAAAATACTTTTTGCAATACTTGCTTTAACGTTTGCTGCCGGAACACAGGCCCAGAAAATTAAAGGCAGTGATACCATGCTTCCATTATCACAGAAAGAAGCTGAAACATATATGAAGGAAAACAAAGGTGCCAGTGTAATGGTAACAGGCGGAGGGAGTGGTGTGGGAATTGCAGCTCTTATCGATGGAACTACCGAAGTCGCTCAGGCCTCACGCAAGATTAAGATGGACGAGAAAATGAAACTCCAGGAAGCTGGCGTTAGTTATAAGGAGGTTGTGGTTGCTTATGATGCTCTTGCCGTAATTGTAAACCCGGGTAACAAGGTGAGCCAGCTTACACGTGAACAACTCGAAGGCATCTTTACCGGAAAAATCAAAAACTGGAAAGAAGTTGGTGGCGAGGACCTTAAAATAGTGGTTTACTCACGCGAAACCAGCTCCGGAACTTATGAATTCTTTAAGGAACATGTGCTGAACAAAAAGAATTTCGCTTCCACTGTGCTTAGTATGCCTGCAACCGGTGCCATCGTTCAGAGTATTTCCCAGACAAAAGGTGCAATAGGTTATGTTGGACTGGCTTATCTGGATAAAGATGTGAAAGCCATCAAAGTTTCTTACAACCAGGGCAAAACATATACAGGCCCAAGCATGGAAACTGCAAAAAATAAGACTTACCCGATCATTCGCCCCTTACAATATTATTACAACTCAAAGTTTGAGGCTAAAGTAAAGCCCTATATGACGTATGTACTTTCCGACAAAGGCCAGAAAGTAATCGAGCAGGTAGGTTATGTCCCATTGAAATAACTTGGTTAGATTAAGTTTGAATGATGCTTGCCGGTGTTCTGAATATTGGACACCGGCGGGTTTTTTCGTCAAAATTGAAATTCAAATCAACCAATGCAGCGTGTGAAACCATTTTACAAAAAAGTTTTTGAGAAGATTGTTGTAGGGATACTGGCCATAAGTGGTAGCGTAACCAGCCTGGCCGTGCTGCTGATTGTGGTTTTCCTTTTCAGGGAGGGTTTTGGCTTATTCAACCGGCCAGATATTACAGAAGGTTATAAACTGGCTGTGAATAGCAAAAATCCTGTTGATAAAATGGACTCCAAAACCATAAAAGTTGTTTTTGACCAGGGAATTACCAACTGGAAACAATTGGGAGGCAACAACGATTCTATCATTATTTTCAGGTTGGAAGATATCGGTAATTACTATACCGAAGGACAGATAGGCGCTAAATTTGAGAACCTCCCTTTGTGCATCAGCAAGCTTACCAATAGCCTTCCAGGCATTCT